>DEPC01000001.1:0-6491 GCA_002358555.1 Hungatella sp. UBA3402
CACGGCAAGTCCACCCTGGCGGACCGGATCATCCAGATGACGGGGCTTTTAACCAGCCGGGAAATGCAGGCCCAGGTGTTGGACAACATGGACCTGGAGCGGGAACGGGGCATCACCATCAAGGCCCAGACTGTGCGCACGGTATACAAGGCGGAAAACGGAGAGGAATATATTTTCAACCTGATCGATACGCCGGGACATGTGGACTTTAATTATGAGGTGTCTCGGAGCTTAGCTGCCTGTGATGGAGCTATCCTGGTAGTGGATGCGGCTCAGGGCATTGAGGCTCAGACCCTGGCCAATGTTTATTTAGCCTTGGACCATGATTTGGACGTATTTCCAGTCATCAACAAGATTGACCTTCCCAGCGCAGAGCCAGACAGAGTTGCAGCGGAGATTGAAGATGTCATTGGGCTGGAGGCTCAGGATGCCCCCAGGATTTCTGCAAAAACCGGAATTAACATTGAAGATGTTTTAGAAGCTATTGTTGAGAGAATTCCTGCTCCCAAAGGGGACAAGGAGGGACCACTTCAGGCATTGATTTTTGACTCTTTATATGATTCTTATAAAGGTGTTATCATCTTTTGTAGGATTAAACAAGGAACTGTGAAAAAAGGAACCATAATCCAAATGATGGCCACAGGCGCACAACAGGAGGTTGTGGAGGTGGGATATTTCGGGGCAGGTCAGTTTATTCCTTGTGAAGAACTGAGTGCTGGAATGGTGGGATATATGACTGCCAGCATCAAGAATGTAAAGGATACTGCGGTAGGAGACACTATTACTGATAAAAATAATCCCTGTTCAGAGCCATTGCCAGGATATAAAAAAGTTACATCTATGGTTTATTGTGGCCTTTATCCAGCAGATGGGGCTAAATACAATGATTTGCGAGATGCTTTAGAAAAGCTTCAGCTTAATGATGCCTCTTTGTTTTTTGAGGCAGAGACATCAATCGCTCTGGGATTTGGGTTCCGCTGTGGCTTTTTGGGACTATTGCATTTGGAAATTATTGAGGAACGGTTGGAGAGAGAGTATAATCTAGATTTGGTAACTACAGCTCCAGGTGTTATTTATCGGGTTCACAGAAAGAAAGGAGATATGATTGAACTTACCAATCCTTCCAATCTACCCAACCCTGCTGAAATCGAATATATGGAAGAACCTATTGTCAGCGCAGAGATTATGGTGACAACGGAGTTTGTAGGTGCTATTATGACCTTATGCCAGGAGCGCCGAGGCGTTTATTTAGGAATGGAATACATTGAGACTACTCGTGCTTTGCTAAAATATGAGTTGCCTTTAAATGAGATTATTTATGACTTTTTTGATGCTTTAAAATCTCGCTCTCGCGGTTATGCCTCTTTTGATTATGAGATAAAGGGCTATCAACAATCGGAGCTGGTGAAACTGGATATTTTAATCAATAGAGAAGAAGTGGATGCATTATCCTTTATTGTCCATGCCTCATCTGCCTATGAGAGGGGCCGTAAAATGTGTGAGAGATTAAAAGAGGAAATTCCAAGACATCTGTTTGAGATTCCCATTCAGGCAGCAGTAGGCGGAAAAATCATTGCAAGGGAAACCGTAAAAGCCATGCGCAAGGATGTACTTGCCAAGTGTTATGGCGGTGATATCAGCAGAAAGAAAAAACTTTTGGAAAAACAGAAGGAAGGCAAGAAACGGATGCGCCAGGTGGGAAATGTAGAGATTCCGCAAAAAGCCTTTATGAGTGTACTGAAATTAGATGAGGAATAGAAGTTGAGAAGACCATTAGAAGTGTATATCCATATTCCATTCTGTGCTAAGAAATGTGACTATTGTGATTTTTTGTCAGGCCCAGCCCCTGTCAGTGTACAAGGGCATTATGTAGAGCAGCTTATTGAAGAAATTTCTTACCAGAGTGCTCATTATCCAGGATATAAAGTAATATCTGTATTTCTGGGAGGAGGCACCCCTTCTTTGCTGCTGCCAAAACAGGTTTTAGAGATTATGGATCATGTACGAGCCCATTTTGAACTGGCAAAGGACGCAGAAGTGACAATCGAAGCAAATCCTGGAACCGTGACTATGGAAAAACTTGAGGCATGGAAAATGGGGGGGATAAATCGTATCAGCATCGGATTGCAATCTGCAGATGATACAGAGCTTCGGAATTTAGGACGAATCCACAGTTATGACGAGTTTCTGAAAACTTATCAGAGAGTACGGCAGGCAGGATTTCACAATGTGAATATTGACTTGATGTCAGCACTTCCAGGTCAGACAGTGACATCCTGGAAATCAACCCTTAAAAATGTCGCAAGACTGAAACCGGAACATATTTCTGCCTACAGTCTGATGATAGAAAAAGGCACTTCCTTCTATGAAAAATATTATGGACATCCAGAACTTCTCCCAGATGAGGATGCGGAACGGGAGATGTATTATGTTACCAAGAAATTTCTTCAGAGCAAAGGTTTTTATCGATATGAGATTTCCAATTATGCTAAACCAGGAAAAGAATGTCGTCACAATATTGGTTATTGGACTGGGGTGGAGTACTTAGGTTTAGGATTAGGGGCATCTTCCTATATTCAAGGATTTCGCTTTCATAATGAAAGAGACTTAAAAATTTATTGTAAGATGAAGATGAAAGGGAAAGAGGCAGATGGTTGGCTTCATCAGGAAATCATAAAGCTATCGCAGAAAGAAAAGATGGAGGAGTTCATGTTTTTAGGACTCCGGATGATAAAGGGAGTGTCAAGAAAAGATTTTCTTAGACGATTTGGAGTGGATATGTGGGATATATATGGAAAAGTCTTGGAAAAACTGAAACAAAATCGTCTAATTACCGTGGACGATTTTGACGTGAAACTCACAGAGTTTGGAATTGACATCAGCAATTATGTGCTCAGTGAATTTTTACTGGATTAAAAGGGGTATCGCAAAATCATCCAAATAGATGATTGAGCGATATCCCTTCTATGTTTACTCGAAAAATGGAGTTAGCGCATCAAGAAAATATATACAAGATATTGAATATATAATTATATACTGCTACTATATATTGTATGAAAAACACTTATTGCAACAGTCCCATCGTTTTATTCATTGATAACAAAAACTTCCTCCTGCTTTTGACCATGTTGTACAGCCTCCTCATGAGTAGCATAAAAAATATCAATTTTATTTTGGGTAACACTGGAACCAATATCTTCTACTGTATAAATGGTATTTCCAATCATCAGCTTAGTTCCCACAGGGAATATGGTAATATCAGCGGCAATCGTGTGTCCAGCTTTGGGGGTAGTCTCTGTGTAGGTTAAATTGCTACCAGTAGAACATTCTTCACAACTACAATAACCAGTGGTAGTAAATATACCTAAGGAAATCTTTTTAGGAGTTTCCTCTTTTACAGGAATCGGAGTGATGGCAGGAGTAACTCCAGGACCTTTTTCCCAGGGAGCTAATGGTCTCTCTGTGGATGCCAAAGTATTATTGGAGATGGTAGTCTTTTTTTCTGATTGAGAGGAAGTATTGATATTAAGCCTTTGCAAGTAAGGTTGATTCGTCTCAGATTCCTGTCCAGGGGAAATAGTTTCCTGTGAAGAAGCGATACTGCCTGGCTCTAAAAAGGAGACAGAAGAACTTTCAGGTTCTTGGTCAATATCAGCTCCTGAAGTAGAGGGAACCTCCTGGCTTAATACTTCAGATGGGGAAAATTCTTTGGAAGATGGTGCCTCCGAAGGTGAGGTAGTTTTCGCTTGATTGTCAGAAGAGACATTGTCTGTAGTTTCATTATTATCATTATTATAAGTAAGTTCTCCTAAAAAAATTCGCTCTGTATCTGTGACTGCATAGGCAATAACTCGTAAATCTGTCTGCTCAAACTGAGTCCAGTCAATAGAATATGTAAAGCCATGATAGCCATCACCGATGCTTTGCTGGAGTTTTTCTTGATAATCATCAGCTTTTATGGTGTCGATTTTTAAGGGTTCTGTACTTCTAGCTGGATAGATAGAAATCTCAATGGGAATAATGTGACCATAGCTATCACTGTCCCAAGCCCATCCATAGATAGAGGATTCATCAGCTCCCTCCAAGCTTCCAGATGGGGTAGCAGCCATAGCTGAAAGAGAAATCGCAAGACTGAACATTAAGATAGTACAGAAGAATAACAGTTTTTTTAACATTACACTTTTCATAACTCTCTCCTTATTAGATACACTTTCGCGCAAAGCGCGCCCTGGCTGTCCTAAAAACAGGAATTAAGGGATGCCCCAACAGGGGAAACGATGCTACTGATTACAATTATATTACAAAATTGTTAAATGTCAAGAAAATTATGGAAATGTGGGCAGAATATAATAGAATAATGGGGATTTTTGTGGAAAAATGGACAAATTTTCTTATTTTAAATAAATGTTATTTTGCAGATTAGGAGTTGGAATTCTTATTTCTATATTATTACAAAAATAAATATTTGTAATTTTTATAATAATTGTAACCTATAGTCATAATTCATCGAAAAAGGAATATGAGAAAACTTTCTAAAAAACTATTGACAAAAAGTATTCAAAGGGATATATTAAGAGCATAGAAATTAGCACTCAACATAACTGAGTGCTAACAAGCTAAAAACTGATAAGAATAATACAACCAGGCGGAAAGAGTGGAGAATATGGAACTGGATGAGCGCAAAGTTACAATTTTAAAAGCAATCATAAAGAACTATATGGAAACTGGAGAGCCTGTTGGTTCCAGAACCATTTCTAAGTATGTGAATTCTAAATGGAGTTCTGCAACTATTCGCAATGAAATGTCTGACCTAGAAGATATGGGATATATTGTCCAGCCTCATACTTCAGCAGGAAGAATTCCTTCTGATAAAGGATATCGCTTCTATGTAGACCAGATTCTACAAGAGAAGGATAATGAGGTGATGGAGATTAAGGAGATGATGGTTCAGCGGATGGGACGCTTGGAATTGGTGTTAAAGCATTTAGCTAAAAATTTAGCCAGTAACACCAACTATGCAGCTATGATTAGTGGTCCTCAGTATCACCGGAATAAATTGAAGTTTATCCAGCTTTCCAAAGTAGATGCCCATAAGCTTCTGATTGTTACTGTGGTAGAAGGAAATATTATCAAAAATACCATGGTGGATATTGAGGAGGAGATTAGCAGCGAAGAATTGTTGAATTTAAATATCCTGTTGAACACCAATCTAAATGGGTTGACAATTGAGGAAATTAACTTAGGAGTTATCAGCAGGTTAAAGGAGCAGGCTGGAATCCACAGACAAGTGGTGGATTTAGTACTCAATGAGGTAGCAGCAGTAATTAAGGCTGATGAGGATGAACTACAAATCTATACCAGTGGGGCTACCAATATTTTTAAATATCCAGAACTGAGTGATAGCCAGAAAGCCAGTGAACTTTTGAGTACATTAGAGCATACAGAGACTTTACAGGAACTGGTCAGCGGAGCAGGGAACGGAACAGGAATCCAAGTTTATATTGGTGATGAATCTCCGGTTCAAGCTATGAAGGATTGCAGTGTAGTAACTGCTACCTATGATTTGGGAGAGGGGCTGAAAGGGACCATTGGCATCATAGGACCAAAGCGTATGGACTATGAGAGGGTACTAAAAACTTTGAGAACTCTCATGACCCAGCTGGATGCAACCTTTAAAAAGGAAGAAAGGCGAGAGAGCAGTGAGCAAAGAGAATAGAAAAGAAGAAGGAATGGAGCAGGCAGAGGAGATTGTAAACGAAGCTTCCAAGGAACAGGAAGAGGAGTTTCAGGAGTTTGAATCAGATTCGCCAAAGTCAGAAGAAGAGTCTAGGGAATTAGAGGAACAGGAGGAAAATCCAGAAGAAACTGTTTCTTTAGAATCTAAGGAAGTTGGGAAAAAGGGATTTTTCGGCAAGAAGAAAGAAAAGAAAGACCCAAGAGATGTTCAGATTGAAGAACTGACAGACCGACTTCGCAGAAGTATGGCAGAGTTTGACAATTTTAGAAAGCGGACAGAAAAAGAAAAATCTGCGATGTTTGAGATTGGAGCAAAAGATATTGTAGAGCGAATACTTCCAGTAATCGACAATTTTGAGAGAGGTCTTGCCTCAGTGCCAGAGGATGTAAAAGAAACATCGTTTGCCGAAGGCATGGAAATGATATATAAACAACTTTTAAAGAATTTAGAGGAAGCAGGGGTAAAGCCAATAGAAGCTGTAGGCCAGCCGTTTGACCCCAATTTCCATAATGCTGTAATGCATATTGAAGATGATGAGCTGGGGGAGAATATGGTTGCCCAGGAACTTCAAAAAGGTTATATGTACCGAGATAGTGTAGTTAGACATAGCATGGTACAGGTAGCAAATTAGATTTTTATAGAAATTGCCATAAGGCAGTTTGTGCAGTATCAAAGACTGCATGAAGAATTAGTAAAGAGTGCATTTCATATAGGAGGAAAAAACTATGAGCAAGATTATTGGTATTGACTTAGG
>DEPC01000001.1:6800-10123 GCA_002358555.1 Hungatella sp. UBA3402
ATTATTGGTATTGACTTAGGTACAACGAACAGTTGTGTGTCTGTTATGGAAGGCGGCAAGCCAACGGTTATTGCCAATGCAGAAGGTATAAGAACAACCCCATCGATTGTAGCATTTACAAAGAATGGCGAGAGATTAGTGGGCGAGCCAGCAAAGCGTCAGGCAGTGACAAATGCTGATAAGACGATTTCTTCTATCAAGAGACATATGGGTACTGATTATAAGGTTGATATTGATGGAAAGAAATATACTCCTCAGGAGATTTCAGCTATGATTTTGCAGAAGTTGAAGGCAGATGCAGAAAGCTATCTGGGTGAAACGGTAACTGAGGCTGTCATCACGGTTCCAGCATATTTCAATGATGCCCAGCGTCAGGCTACTAAGGACGCTGGTAAAATTGCAGGTCTGGATGTAAAGAGAATTATCAACGAGCCGACTGCTGCTGCTCTGGCCTATGGCTTAGACAACGAAAAAGAGCAGAAAATCATGGTTTATGATTTAGGCGGCGGTACTTTTGATGTGTCTATTATTGAAATTGGAGATGGCGTTATTGAGGTACTTTCTACCAATGGCGATACTAGATTGGGCGGCGATGATTTTGATAATCGAGTTACCCAGTGGCTGATTGACGAATTTAAGAAGGCAGAAGGAGTTGACTTGTCTAGCGATAAGATGGCTCTTCAGAGATTAAAAGAGGCAGCAGAAAAGGCGAAGAAAGAGCTTTCTACTGCAACTACTACCAATATCAATCTTCCTTTTATCACTGCTACTCCTGAGGGTCCAAAGCATTTGGATATGAGCTTATCCAGAGCTAAGTTTGATGAATTGACTCATGATTTGATTGAAAGAACAGCAATCCCAGTACAGAATGCATTAAAGGATGCAGGAATTACTTCCTCTGAACTTGGTAAGGTACTGTTGGTAGGCGGTTCTACTCGTATGATTGCCGCACAAGAGAAGGTAAAACAGTTGACTGCTCATGAGCCATCTAAGAGTTTAAATCCAGATGAATGTGTTGCCGTTGGCGCAGCTATTCAAGGTGGAAAATTGGCAGGAGATGCTGGTGCAGGGGACATTCTTTTGTTAGATGTTACTCCATTGTCCTTGTCTATTGAGACTATGGGAGGAGTTGCAACAAGATTAATTGAGAGAAATACCACAATTCCTACCAAAAAGAGCCAGGTATTCTCTACTGCTGCTGATAACCAGACTGCTGTAGATATCCATGTAGTACAGGGAGAAAGACAATTTGCCAGAGATAACAAGACTTTAGGACAGTTCCGTCTGGATGGAATTCCACCAGCAAGAAGAGGAGTTCCTCAGATTGAAGTTACCTTTGATATTGATGCAAATGGTATTGTAAACGTATCTGCCAAAGACTTAGGAACTGGAAAGGAACAGCATATTACCATTACTTCTGGTTCCAATATGTCTGATTCTGATATTGAAAAAGCAGTTAAGGAAGCTGCTGAGTATGAAGCACAAGACAAGAAGCGTAAAGAGGCTATTGATGCAAGAAATGATGCGGACTCCATGGTATTCCAGACAGAAAAGGCTTTAGAGGAAGTAGGGGATAAGATTAATGCCAATGACAAGGCAGCTGTGGAAGCTGATTTGAGTGCATTAAAAGAAGCTATCAACCGTGCTCCTGTTGATGAGATGACAGATGCCCAGGTAGAGGATATCAAAGCAGGCAAGGAGAAGCTGATGGCAAGTGCTCAGGCATTGTTTGCCAAAGTTTATGAGCAGGCTCAAGCAGGAGGCGCAGGAGCAGCAGGCCCAGATATGAGCGCAGGCCAGCAGTCAACCAGCCAGCCAGATGATGATGTGATTGATGGAGACTTTAGGGAAGTTTAAAGATAACGATTGCAGAAAAGTGTTGTAGCAGTACAGCACTTTTCTGTGGTGTATGGAGAGTGGAAAGGTAGGCCAGTATGGCAGAGAGCAAGAGAGATTATTACGAAGTCCTGGGTGTTCCCAAAAATGCTGATGATTCTGCAATCAAAAAGGCATACAGAGTCTTAGCAAAGAAATATCATCCAGATGCCAATCCAGGAGATACAGAAGCGGAGAGAAAATTTAAGGAGGCTTCTGAAGCATACAGTGTGCTCAGTGACAGCGATAAGAGGAGACAATATGACCAATTCGGTCATGCGGCTTTTGAAGGAGGAGCTGGTGGCGGCGGAGGCTTTGGTGGATTTGGAGGCTTCGGCGGATTTGATGGAGCAGATATGGGAGATATTTTCGGAGATATCTTTGGAGATATCTTTGGAGGACGTTCCAGAAGCAGTTCTAGATACAATGGCCCTATGCGTGGAGCCAATGTAAGAACCAGTGTGAGGATTAGTTTTGAAGAAGCTATTTTTGGCTGCGAAAAAGAGATTGAAATCAATTTTAAAGAAGAATGTAATTCCTGCCATGGTACAGGTGCAAAGGCTGGGACTTCTCCAGAAACCTGTTCTAAGTGTAATGGCAAGGGCAAGATTATGTATACTCAGCAGTCCATGTTTGGCACTGTGCAGAATGTACAGACCTGTCCAGAATGTAATGGGACAGGAAAGGTAATTCGAGAAAAATGTCCAGATTGCCGAGGAACCGGATATATCACCAGAAGAAAGAAGTTAAAGGTAACGATTCCGGCTGGAATTGATGATGGGCAGAGCATCCGCATAGCAGGTTCTGGAGAACCAGGAGCAAATGGAGGAGAGAGAGGCGATTTGCTTGTAGAGGCTGTGGTATCCAAGCATCCCGTATTTGTTCGCAGGGAAACCAGCATTTATTCTACGGTATCGATTTCTTTTGCAACAGCAGCTCTTGGAGGCCCTATCCGAATCAAGACTGTAGACGGAGAAGTTGAGTATGAGGTTAAATCAGGAACTCAAACGGATACAAAAGTGCGCTTAAAGGGCAAAGGAGTGCCATCTCTACGAAATAAGGCAGTCAGAGGAGATCATTATGTCACATTGGTGGTACAAGTGCCAGAACGGATGAATGAAGAACAGAAAGAGGCTCTTCGGCGGTACGATGATTTAATGAATGGTAAGACCCCAAAAGAGGAAAGCGGACATAAAAAGAAGGGGTTATTTAAATAGGATGCTGTGCAGAAATAACTTTGCCTGATTGAGCTGGTAAAGTTATTTTTGTAATGTAATATTTTATACAGAGCAGCCATATAACTATGGCAGAGGACAAAATTATGATAAATGAAACATATAAAAGAATGCTGCAGGGAAAGTCTGTAATCCGTGAACTGAGTGAGTACGCTACAAAAAGAGGACAAGAGATTGGATATGAAAATGTATTTGACTATAGTTTAGGAAATC
>DEPC01000214.1:0-435 GCA_002358555.1 Hungatella sp. UBA3402
ATCTTCATGCTCGGATTTTTGTCTTTGTGGAACGGGCAGACCGCCATGCCGCTGCGGTTTATTTTTATCCCGCAATGCTCCGCCGCCTGCCTTGCGGTAATGCCGTTTTCCCTTATCGCTTCAAATACATTCATACAGCCCTCCATCCAAAATCTCCGCAACGCAAAAAGAGCAGCTATAAACCTATCTCCAATAGGTTCATAACTGCCATGCCGCTGTGTGTTGCCTTATTTAAAAATTTAAAAACTGTCTATATAGGTATGCCTGCACCCGTCCACCCAGTTCCCGATCAATGCATAGTATAATGGGATAACATGGCTGTTGTCCTCCGCAGCCTTTACGCCGACATACCCGTTATGTGCGCTGAATGTTTCAAAACAGAGCGCAACATCATCAAGCTGCTCCGAGCCAACTATATCCTCCGAGAGATAGACC
>DEPC01000214.1:827-3182 GCA_002358555.1 Hungatella sp. UBA3402
CATACGGAACTGCTCAAGGGTAATTGTCCTGATGTTATACGCTTTTATCCTCTGCCCGTTCAAAATAATAAATTCTCCCCGCTGTGCGGTGAATGCCTGAATCATCTGAAACATTTCTTCCTGCGCCATCTCAATAAAAATCCTCATTTTCTACAAAATTTTATATCCTGCAAGTAGCTTCTGGGAAAGAAGCCCACATTGGAATCGCACCATCATCTCTGTGACCGTTTTACGGAAGTATCATTATCAGGAAACAGTGTCATGGCGCAAGGTTCCCACACCTTGTTTGCTTTAAAACATCTCTCGCTCTCGCCTGTTTATTATAGGCAGTCATGGCGTGTTTCTGCACAGCTCGGCTGTTTCATACGTCTTGCAGGATTGTCCATATTCAGTTGTCAGTAAGCGATGCTTTTCAAGTCAGCACCAGCAATAAAACGTATTGGTTTTTCTGGTTAAATTTCCAGCTTGTCCGCCCCGTATTTATGGATAATCCGGAACAGGATTTCTTTCTCTTTCCCCTCCGCTTTCCCGTACAGCCTGCACAGTGTTTCAAGTTCTGTTTCTGTGAGGGTATTGGTATAGGGCTTGTAATTATCCGTGATAAAAATCCCGCCACCACAGCCCGGCTTTGTATAAATCGGGTAATCAAAAGTCAATGTGAAAATATCATGGTGTATCGTGCGTATCGTAACGCCCAATTCCCACGCAAGCTCCCTTGCCGTTATATGCCCTTTGACAGATAAAATGCTGATGATTTCCATTCTCCGGTGTGCCGTGTCCATACCTATTTCCCCTCCCATTGGCTGTTTGAAAACCGTTCAGGATTGCCAGCCCTAAAAGCACATAAAACATTCAAAAATCCTTTATATGCTTTATAAGAATGGCAATCGTTTTCTATGTAAGTCTGCCGCAGTATGGACCGAACTCATGTATGATTGACAGAATGGTTTCCCTGTCCTCTGCCGCACATGAAACAGCGACTTTCTCCAAGCATTCCAGTTGTTCCTGCGAGAGCGTGTTCTGGTTTTTCCCAACGCCGTCCATAAGGAAGTAGCCGCCGTTATATCCCTGTTTTGAAATGACGGGAAGTTCCTCGCCTATGACTTCAAAATCCCTGCTGATTGACTTCCTGCCCACACAGTACCTGCCCATAAGCTCCGATACCGTCAGCTTCTTCCCCGACAGCAGCATACGCTCAATCTCCCTGCGCCGCCGGAATGCATGGTCTAACATTTTCTCACCCCCTTTCTCCGCTGTTTCTGATGTTAATTGTAGATAAAGTAATATCCCCTCTATGGGGGCTTTCCTCAAAAAAATTTCTCTTTTTTTCCAATGCCCGGAAAGGCAAAAACCTTTTCCGGGAAGTAATAGCAAGCACTGCCTGTGTTCCCTCACAGGCTCCAATTTCCCCAACTTCCCCGGAGCGGAAACTTGAAAAAATTGGCTTGTAGGGGGCATATCCCCCTAACCCCCTTTGCGTCCAGAAAATCAAAAACCACCCTGCCGGAATCTTTGATTTTTTTGTACGAATGCCCCACATATGAGGGCATTTATTTTTGTAAAATCCCCTTAAAAATCTGATAAGGAGAAAGCATCAAAAATGGCAAACCGTGAGCACAAAAATGAACTGAAAATATACCTAAGCGACAAGGAGCAATACATACTGGAACAGAAAGTAAAAATTTCCGGCATGAAAAGCAAATCTACTTTCCTGCGCCGTCTAATTCTGTACGGCTTTGTCTATGACATTGACTACTCCGGTTTGCGGGAATACAATGCCACACTCGGAAAAATCAGCGGTAATCTGAACCAGATAGCAAAACGAATGAACGCAACGGGCAATGTGTATAAAGCCGACGTTGAGGAAGTGAAAAAACTGATGAAACAGGTGTGGGATACACAATTAGCCATGCTGAAAAAACAGCCCAGCATGAAGCAATGAAGTATCCGCCAATATAACACCATGGAAGCCATTTTCTCTCCGCAAACCTAAAGCGACCAATTTCAAAAACAGTCAAAATTCGACATAAAAAAAGGTGCGCTGTAATTCAGTTTTAATCTGATTTACAATGCACCTTGATGTATGCAATATGCCATTTGTTTTTATATGCGTTCTTATCCTGCTTTTATATATTTTTCCTTTTATTCTTATCACTTGTCCTATTCCTCTTTTTCATTACTGAACATTCAATAAAAGCACCTCTGCCGTACAACAATATAAATTGTCATACGGCAGATTAAATTATATTGCCTTTTAAAAAATGTTCTCTTCCACTCTGCTATCTTTAACTGAATTTTTCTCCCACTACACCACTTGATGCCTGCAATAAAATTTAACTGCCAAAAACATAAAAA
>DEPC01000118.1 GCA_002358555.1 Hungatella sp. UBA3402
GTACCATTTTCATTTACATAGTAGATAGCATCCGCATCATCATCATGAATCAAGGCGTTCTTAGCCATTAAGCCGTCCTCGTCCAGATAGTAATAGTTATCGCCAGATCTCTTCCACTCGTTAGTTACTCTCTCTCCGTCGCTATCTAAGTAAACCCAGTCATTATCACCTTCTGCAACCCAACCTCCAGCTGCATAAGAAGTCATGGAAGCACCGATAGCCAACAGAGCTGCTGCAGATAAAACTGCAACTAATTTAGTCTGCTTTCTCATAATGAATGCACTCTCCTTTTTCCTTTATTGAATCTTCTTTGCGAAAATTCCTATTCATTACGAGGTAATTATACTTCCTATAATGGAAATTATCAATACTTTTTTGAGAATTTTGACATTTTTTTATAAATGCTTTAGAAATCCTCTGTATGTAAGCCCCGTGAAGTATCATTTCCTCAATCACAGTGCTAGTATAATACACTTTGAGGAAAAATGCTATAACTTTTCTCTGTGCATTTTCTTACATAAAACTTACGGAAAACAGCTTTTTTTCTTAGATTGTACTCATATCTGTACAATATCCCCTTTATTTGGCTCCCTCCACCTAATTTGTCCAGGAGCTACCAAATTCCTATTTCTTTTTACCTTATTTCAAACTGCATTATTTCATTTGATATCTTCCACTTGTTTTTATTTATTGGTATGCTATAATGTTCATATATTTATAAAACTCTATATTTTTGAACGGAGGTATTTATGGACAGATATGCATTGATATGTAGGAACCTATTAGAGCACTCTGAAATTACTCAAAGAGAATTGGCTCAAGCTATAGATATGTCTTTAGGAACTGTGAATCGATTAGTAAAAGAATGTGCAGAAAGACAACTTATTACTGTGTTAGAGGATGGGCATTATGAAGTAACCGAACAAGGAAAGGTTCTTTTGGAGCATTATCGGGTAGATGGGGCTATTATCATTGCCGCAGGCTTTGGGTCTCGATTTGTTCCTCTGACATTTGAGACTCCCAAGGGTCTTTTAGAAGTTTTTGGAGAACGGATGATTGAAAGGCAAATTAAGCAACTTCATGAAGTAGGGATTACAGATATCACCATTGTAGTAGGATATCTGAAAGAGAAGTTTGAATATCTTATCGATAAATATGGTGTAAAGCTTCTATATAATGGAGAATATTCTTCAAAAAATACGCTGGCTACCATTTACCATGCCCGCAAAGCTCTTAACGGACGCAATATGTATCTTCTAGCTTCTGATAATTGGATGCGAGAAAATATGTACCATACCTATGAATGTGCTTCTTGGTATTCTTCTGTGTTTCAAGAAGGAGATACTTCCGAATGGTGTCTCTCTTTTAATAAGAAAGGAAAAATCACTAATGTAGAAATAGGTGGGCGGGATTCCTGGGTGATGTATGGTCCAGCTTTTTTTAGCAAAGAATGGTCTAAATATTTTATTTCAGTGTTAGAAGCTTATTATACTCTACCTGGAACCGAACCGTTTTTCTGGGAAACTGTTCTGTTGGAGATGGTAAATGGCACTGCTCAAAAAAGGCTTATGGAAGAAGGTATTCAAGAACTTGGTGGTATTCCATTCAAACAGTTCTGGGAAGAGGTAAATCAGCAGGAGTTTTTCATTAACCGTCAGGCTTGCGACCAGGTTTATGAATTTGAAAATCTGGAAGAACTGCGCAGATTTGACTCCAAATATCAAAATCATTCGGATAATGAGGCTATGGAGCTGGTCGCTGATGTCTTTCAGGTGCCAGAATCAAACATTCACAATATCAAATGCCTAAAGGCTGGAATGACCAATAAGTCATTTCTATTTTCTGTTTCCGATAAGCAGTATATCTGCCGAATTCCAGGACCTGGAACTGAACTTTTGATTAATCGCAAACAAGAAGCTGCTGTCTATGAAGCCGTGAAGCCTCTTGGTATTACAGAGCATGTAATCTATTTTAATGGAGAAAATGGTTATAAAATCTCAGAATATTATGAAGGGGCACGCAACTCGAATGCTCAAGATTGGGCAGATGTCAGCCAATGCATGAAACTGCTGCGTAATGTACATCAAGCCGGACTTAAGGTAGAGCATCGGTTTGATATTCGAGAACGGATTGCATTTTACGAACAGCTATGTAAAAATTATGGAGCTATTCCATTTGAGGATTATTTTGAGATAAAGGCGCGGATGGATAAATTGATGGACTTTTTAGAGAGTCTGAAACGTCCTGAAACACTTTCTCATATTGACAGTGTAGCTGATAATTTTCTTTTTCTTCCTGATAACAGCCTAAAACTTATTGACTGGGAATATTCTGGCATGTGTGACCCTCTGATTGATATTGCTATGTGTTCTATTTATTCCTATTATAATGAAGAACAAACAGACCAACTTATAAAAATCTATTTAGGGAGATGTCCAGATGCCGAAGAACAAGCTGTTGTCTACTCTTATATAGCTCTGGGGGGATTTTTGTGGAGTCTTTGGGCTGTGTATAAAAGCTTTTTAGGGGAAGAATTCGGCGAATATACTTTGATTATGTATCGTTATGCTAAAAATTATTATCAGCGAGCATGTAGAATAGATAGATATAATATACTCTTAATCGTTTAAAAAGCAAAGGCTTTTGCTAATTCGGCTGAAAGTAAATTGTAATAAAAAATATTCCTTTTTTCTCTATCGCTTATGTTATACTTATGGTATACTAAAAAAAGTGTGCTGATATGAAATACTAACAGATAGGAGGCGTTGGCTTTGATGCACAAAAAGCGCTTTCGTGCCATTGCGGTAGCGGGAATCTTGGGGCTTTTGGTACTGGCTCCTATATCTGACGTACTGGCAGCCGGCTGGACCAAAAGCGGTGACAGTTGGGTATATTATGACAATAATGGTTCTCTTTATAAAGGATGGATTCGGACTACAGATGGTTATTATTACCTCGATTTGACTACTGGCAAGATGACCTTGGGTTGGAAGCAGATAAATAATAAATGGTATTATTTTAAATCTAATGGTCTGATGGTGTCTAATACCTGGATTACTGTTGACGGCAAATTTTACTATTTGCTGGATGATGGAACTATGGTAACTGGATGGCTGAAAATCGGAGAAGACTACTATTACTTAAAAAAAGATGGTTCCATGTCTACTGGATGGCGGCAGATTGATAACTCATGGTTTTACTTTGAGCCCAGCGGCAAGGTTGTCATAGGCTGGAAACAGATTAGCAACTCATGGTATTATTTTGGAACGGATGCGAAGATGGCTACAGGGTGGCTGAATTTAAACGGAACTTATTATTATCTGAATACTGATGGAAAAATGATGACTGGATGGCTCAGTGACAGTACTAATCGATATTATATGGATGTCTCCAATGGTGCTATGGCTAAAGATTGGAAACAGATTGATGGACACTGGTATTATTTTAATGGTTCTGGTCATATGCAGACTGGGTGGGTTACAGTAAATGGAAGATACTATTATTTAGACCCCTCTTCTGGAAAGATGGTTGTAAATACAACATTAAATATCAATGGGACATCCTATACCTTTGATGCAAATGGTGTATACCAGAATGGCGGTTCCTCATCTTCAGGAAGTACTTCTCCTGTTGGTTCCAATGGCCCAACAGGTTCTTCGTCTTCCAGCTCCACCAGTGGTCCAAACTCTTCGTCTGGTTCTACGAGTGGACCGAACTCCTCATCATCTGGCTCCACTAGTGGGACAAACTCCCCATCTCCTGGTTCCACCAACAAGCCAAGTTCCTCTCAGACTCCTGGAGGTTCTTCTAGTGGTTCGTCCTCAAAACCAGGTGGTTCCTCCAATAAAGTACTCAAAGAGGGGTTAACTGGAGGCCCAGGAACCTATCAGTAATAACTAGGGTGTCTCTGAAAATTTTCTTCTGACACAACAAGTTAAGTTAAAGTTAAATGCATAAAAAGAGGCTGTTGCAAAATGATAGATTTCTACAATATATCGCATAAATATCATTGATATTACTGCCATATATTGTAGAATTACTATATTTTGCAACA
>DEPC01000188.1 GCA_002358555.1 Hungatella sp. UBA3402
CATCATCTTCAATGATTAATATTTTCATAGAATTCCCTCCATGATTGTAAGTGTCTTTTTAAATTAAAAAGTATTTAATAAGAAAATTATATCATCCAATTATCGAAAAATCCTAATTCTTTGAAGATTTTTCGATAATTTGTTTTTACAATGGAGCTATCACTAGACGATAGAGCCCTGCTTTTTTAGCTTTTGTTGTCATGAATAAAAAGAGGAGAACAAAATATGAAAGAAAAAAGAATGAATTCTTACAGAAAATTTTCACCGCTGATCATTATGCTAATTTCTACATTGCTATTTACAGGATGTCAGAAAGGAGGTTTGGATCAGATAGCTGATGAGTCAGATAAACTAGAGTCTGCTTCTGGGCAGACTGTACTGGAGGATGGTCATTATGCGGAAAGGGAAATTGATCTACCAAAGGAATTTCTGCAAAATGATGAGAAGGTATTGTCTTTTATACAGAATGAAAAGGACGAATTTGAATTATATGGAATCTACATGGGGAATGATGAACTGCCGATTTATACAAAATATACCTTGGCAGATGACGGAACATGGGGGGGGGCGGAAGTACCAGAGTGGTTGAATGAATCGTCTTTGGGAATCTACTGTCAGCAGCTACGGGTATTTATGGGTGAGGACTGGCACAGATATGCTGTTTTTGAAACACAGGATGGACAGTATCATATCATAAAGACTGATGATGAATCTGCATATGAAGAAATTGGGATAGATGCTTGGAAAGTGAAGAACGGGGATTATTATCCTGTTGTCAGCAGTGTGGCTATTTTGGAAGACGAACTGATTGCAGCTACCATGACGGATGGAACCTGCCAGATTTATAGAGAAGGGAAAATGGTAAAAGAGTTTTCTGGCGGAGAGTCTTTCTTCATAGCAGGAGCAGGCGGGAAGGTCGCGCGGATGGGAGAGAACAATACAGGCGTAGTGATTTACCATGCACCCAAGAACATGGTTGATAAAGAAATTGGCATGGAAGCATCTGCCGAAGAATACACGCCGCTTCTCCAGTTGGAAACGACTTATATTGCCAACTCTTATGGGATAAGTAAACTTGATGAAGGTAATGGAACATGGATTAAAGTAATGGATGGAACAGACACAACGCTTAACAATCCTGCTTTTTCCCCTCGTTGGCTGTATAAAAACAAAGCGGGAAATTATTTTGTATTTTTTGTCAGTTCTCATGGTTCAAAGCTGGTGGAATATTCACAGAGTACAGAAGTCAGCCAGTTAGACACCTCGGTAAAAGATGCCGGAGAAGCAAAGATAGGCAGTTCGGATACCTTGACCATTTATGCACTGGAGGACAGCAGAATCATACGGAGCGCAATCAGTAATTTTAAGACTTTACATCCGGAGATAAAAGTGGAATTTCAGGTGGAGGGAGTCGAGGAAAGCACTGCCACCCGTTCGGAGATTATAAGAGCTTTAAATGCGAAACTCTTTGCAGGAGATGGGGCAGATATTCTGCTGTTGGATGGCTTGCCAGCTGATTCTTATGTTGAAAAAGGAGTTTTATATGATATGGGAGGGGCAGTCATAGAGAACGCAGAACTGTATCCCAACATCAGGGAGGCATATAGCCAGAGTGGAAGCTGTTATATGATACCGACAAGGATCGGTGTTCCTGTCTATATAGGTACCAAGAATGTAATTTCCCATGCAGGAAGTCTGGAAGAACTGGCAGGGTTTGCATCCCAGGCGGAACTGCCTTACTTTAAGAAGATTTCCTATGGTAAGCTGATTGAAGATTTTTATCCTTATTATGCAGATATGTTCATAAAGGATGGCAGCCAGATAGACAAGGACGGACTAATGCAATTTCTGGCGCAAATCAAGATGATTGCTGATAATGTTTCTGCAACAGAAAAGGTAGATAAAGAAATACCTGATCCATGGAATTATGTGGGTTTTGGGGAGAGCTCTTTATCTGTCAGTGTCCTGAAAGGTATGTCATATCAATGGGCGGCGGAACATTTTGCAGCAGCTAGGAACATTGATGGGGAGGTTGTTACGATTGGTGACCGGTTTGTGCCGTATTCGCTGATGGGAATCAATAATGCCAGTGCAAATAAGGAACTGGCTATGGAATTTGTGAATGAAGTTTTATCAGAGGAAATACAATCTGTTGAATTTTTGGATGAAGGGTTCCCGGTAAACCAAAAGTCAGCAGAGCAGTGGCTGGATACAGATAAAGAGTATATTGCGGCAGCCATGAATGAAGAAGGAAATTATTTTGCAGTATCCTATCCAAATAAAAATGAACGGGAACAGTTATTTGGGTATATCAGCAACCTGAAAACACCGGTTTATCAGGATGATATCCTGCTAGAAATGATAATAAGTGAGTCAGACGACTATTTTAAAGGAGTGGAAAGCGTTGAGAAAACAGTCGAAAAGATCATCAATAACGCAAAACTTTACATGGAGGAATAGCTGGGGGGTTTTCTTTATCCTGCCAAGCCTTGTGGGGGTGGCGGTATTCCACATCATTCCTTTTATCAGTGTGGTGCAGCATTCATTCATGGTTCCTTATGGGAAAGAGAGGGTAGGGTTTAAAAATTATGGTATAGTCATGCAAAATGAATCTTTCCAGAAGGCGGCTGCAAATACAGGGAAATTCCTTATTTTCTGCATCCCAATATTGATGCTGTTTTCATTAGTGCTTGTATTTTTCGTCAGAAGCGCAAAGCGGATGAAGGTCTTAAAATCTGCCGCTTTGCTGCCGCTGGCAGTACCAGTGGCTACTATGGCGCTGATATGGAGGCTTCTATTTGATGAAAACGGAGTGCTGGGGAATGTGCTTTCAGGAATGGGAAAATCGAAAATAGATTTTTTCCATACTTCGGCAGCATTCGGGGTATTAGTCTTTACTTATGTGTGGAGGAATTTCGGTTATGATATGGTGCTGTGGGGATCGGCGTTGGGCAGTATTGATGAACAACTGTATGAGGCAGCAAGCATTGACGGAGCAGACAGGCGGCAGAAATTTTTCTATATTACTCTGCCGAACCTGATGCCTTTTGTAGCAGTAATAACAATTCTCTCCGTCCTGAATGCGTTTAAGGTATTCAGGGAGGCATACCTGATCGCAGGAGATTACCCCCATGATAGTATCTATATGCTTCAGCATATCTTTAATAACTGGTTTACAAATCTGGAAATGGGGAAGATGTGTGCAGGAGCCGTTATCCTTACAGGCGTGATAGGGACCGGTGCCTTGCTGCTACAAAAAATGTGGAAAGAAGAATGATAGAGATGAAGGGAATCAAAGTAATAAAATTTCTGGCTGCGGCAGTCATTGTTTTTATTGTAGTAGCCCCGGTGTATATGTTGGTCTGTAGTTCCTTTATGGCGGAGGATGAGCTTGCATTGTGCTATGGTTCTGTGATTGGTGATAAGGAAGGTTTGGCAAAAGTATCCCTCTTACCGGTATATCCGACAATCCACTGGTTCAAGACGCTGTTTCTGGATACGCCTGAGTTTTTTGTCATGTTTTGGAATTCCTGCCTGTATACGACAGGGGTTCTTGCAGGTCAGGTATTGATTGGTACACCAGCGGCATGGGCGTTTGCAAAGTGGAAGTCAAAAAAGAAAAAGATGCTTTTTGGAATTTATATTGTGCTGATGGTGATGCCTTTTCAGGTTTTAATGGTTTCGGAGTATCTGGTCTTGCATAAATTGTCGTTGCTTGATACACCGTGGGCAGTAATCCTGCCGGGTGCCTTTGCAACGCTTCCAGTATTTATCATGACACGTTTTTTCCAGATTATACCGGATTCGCTACTGGAGGCTGCAAGGATTGACGGGGCATCGGAATTGACCATATTCCTGAAGGTAGGCGTCCCGCTTGGGAAGGCAGGTATTCTGTCCATTATAGTTTTAGGATTCATTGAATACTGGAATGCGATAGAAGCGCCTCTGACGTTCCTGTCCAATAAGGCGTTGTGGACACTTTCGCTTTATATCCCAAACATCAACCAACAACAGGCGGGAAATGCGCTTGCAGCCAGTGTGGTCATGCTGATACCGGCAGTATTGGTATTCATGGCAGGGCGGGATTATCTGGAAGCCGGAATAGCGCAGTCGGGGCTGAAGGGTTAAAACAGAAAAATTGGCATTAAGGAACTGGATAGTTCATAAAAGTTTTGGAGGCAGGATGAAAAATAGAAGATTAGCGGTAATAAGCGGCATATTTTTGGGGATCATGCTCTTGTTTACAATTGTTTCAAGGATAAGAAATTCATGGTTGGTTCCCAATGTGAGCAGTGTTTCACCCATAAAGAGCAGACTGAATTACGAAGTGAGCGGAACAGGGATAATTGATTACGATGAAATATTATTCCTATCTGTCTGCGAAGGATTAAAGGTAGAGAAGGTGTTTTGCCGGACTGGAGAGTGGGTGGAAGAAGGGCAGGGTATCATAAAGTATGAAAAAGACAGCGTGGAGGAAGCTTTGCTTCGCGCAGAAATAGAAAGACGGGAATACCAGTTAGTAGTTATTGGTGCGGAGGACGACTACAGGGAGCTGATGGCAGATAAAATAAAACTTATGGATAAGACAGTGGATGTTTTAAAAGATATCCTTGAAAATGACTGTGTCCAGGCAGCGGATTTAACGGGATATATCGGAGAAATGCAGATACAGGCAAGGTCAATTACAGATGGGAGTGAGGTCGTAGATATTGTTTTCGGGACAGCATTTATTAGGGGAACTGTCAAAACAGAATATGACAGCCTGTTGAGTGTTGGTGATGCCGTGGAAGTCTATGTAGGAAATGATGCGGTGCTGGGTGAAGTAACAGAGTGTGGCTATGACAGCGGGTCAAGGGAACTTGCGCTAATGATTACGCTGCCACAGGGGCAGTATGATTATGGAACAGAGGCATATTTCAGTTTTGGTATGCAGTCAGAATCCTATGACCTGTGTGTCCCCAATACTGCGCTGTTTCAGGATGCAAAAGGTGCTTATTATGTACTGACAGTGGAAGAACGAAACAGCATCTTGGGCAACCGCCTTGTTGCTGTGAGGAAAGAGGTTGATCAGATTGCACAGGATAATGACTATTCGGCTGTGAAAGGAGAAATCACCAAGAATGATAAAGTGATTTACAACTGGGATAGAGATGTTTATGAGAATTCTCCTGTTAGAGAGAAAAGATAATAAAGAATTATAGGCAGGAGAGCTACTTGGTATAAATATGAAATGTTTATGAAATAAATGAAAACTACAAAGGCGTTAAAAAGGATGAAGTGAAACAGAACGGCTGGTGGATAAGAGCCACCAACCGTTCTGGAAATAACATGAAAAAGATGTTTTAAAAATAGGAAAACCAATAGCTTCGTAAGGGATTCTATTGGTTTTCTCATAGTGTTGGATGGTCTTGCTTACGCATCAAATCTAGCAGATAACGAACCATAGGCAACAGGTCACTAGCTTCCTGTTCCGTGCAATCGTTGAGCAGGGTAAGGAGTTTCTGAAGACTTGGAGACTGGCTCCGGCAGTCCGGATAGAAAATTTTATCGGCTGGTATCTTCAGGTATGTAATTAAGGGATACAGCTTTTCAAATTTAGGATTGCCACGTCCTGCTTCAATGTTGAGTATGGTGCGCTGATCCAGATTAAGGATTTCAGCCAGCTTTTCTTGTGAGAGTCCGAGTTCTGTACGGGCTTCTCGCACTGCGATAGCAAGATTTTGTTTGATGTCCTGCATTGTAATTCACCTCGATAGTAGTTTACATTACACATCGGCATGAGTGAATTACACTGGAATACACTATGAATATGAAGTACAATACATGAATAAAAGAAAGAGGAAACTACGAAAAAATGGAATAGTGGGAAGAAAGGCAGCTAAGGATTGCCACACACATCAAGGTGTATCGTAATGAGGTAAAAAACTTCAATGCGGTACACCTTTTTTGATGGTCAAATTAAAGAGAGGTCTGGTTCTTTTCCGGCTTTTTGTCAGAGATCTGTTGCTCCAGATTCCGGTCAAGATATTGGTTCAGATTATCCAGTTTTCTGCTAAGAGCATTGATGTCTTTTTCAGCGGATTTATAGGTGTTTTGCAAGGTTTCTTTCTTGGAATACAGGGCATTGTATTCGCCCCGGAGTTTTTCGACATCAAGGGTTCTTAGGTCAATGCCAAACCGTTTCAGCATATTTTCGGCACCGTCATGGAGTAGAAGCTCCGTCTCGTGTCGGCGCAGGTAGGCATCTTTATCTTTGGATTTTTTGTAGCGCACATGATAGATATGGTTGGCTTTGTACTGTTCCGCATACTTTAAAACCTGCCCTAAATCCTTTAGCTGACGCTCGGTTTCAACAAGGCTCCCACGGGCTGTTTTTGCCAGTGTGGACTTGGCGGCGATCTGCTTCTCAAGCTCTGCAATAGAGCCTGACTGACTGTAGTTTGCGGCGGCAATTTTAAGATTTTGAATGTCAGCCCAATGTTTTAAGCCGGGACTGTTTGCAAACTTATCCTCGGTGGTGTCAATAAGGTTTTTCCTTGAATAATCTTTGACAATGGGTTTCTTTCTGGCAGGGAATGGGACACGTTTTTTATCCTTTGCAAGCGCCTTTTCTTCAATGCGCTCCCTTATCCGTTCTTTGGTGTATTCCGTACCCAAAGACTTTGCGCTGCCACGGACAAAACGCTCCCTGTCCAGAGGACGGAATGAGATAAATTTGTGCGCTTTTTCCCCGAAGTCCTCACCCTTGACTTCGTAGCCTTTCGCCCGGATCAGTTCAATACAGTCCTCATAAGTTGCGGCGTTTTTAATAGCTTCATCAATGTCGGCTTTTAGCTGCTCTTTCCATGCAGAACCGTTTTTGTTAGCCTGCCATTCTTTGTAAGTTTTGCCACGTTTTTCTCCCAGAGTGATGATGGAAAGTTCATGCTCCCGACAGAGGTCATCGCTCAGACTGCGGATATTGTAATAGGTCTTTTTGCAGTCATGATATTTCTCATGGTTGATGTTATCAGCAGCACAAAAAATGATGTGGTTGTGGACGTGTCCTTTGTCAATGTGGGTAGTGACAACATAAGAGTATTTTCCCTCTAAAAGTTTGTCGGCAAGCTCCACGCCTATCTGGTGGGCTTCCTTATAAGAAACCTCACCGGGGAGAAAAGACTGTATCAGGTGATAGGCTTTATTTGGATCGGACTGGCTGGTTTTTGACAGTGCAAATTTGAAATCATAGGCAGCAGTTTCGGGGCTGCACCCGTAAGAAGAAATCAGTATGCCCTCGTCGGTTTTGTCGGGGTTGCAGATGTAGTCTACTGCTTTATTGACGGTTGCCGTGATAGCATGGATTTTTGTGTATGCCATACCTGTTTCATCAGCTCCTTTACTTCTTTTACATCGGCTTCATATA
>DEPC01000070.1 GCA_002358555.1 Hungatella sp. UBA3402
ATATGATATGATTGGAATCGACAATTCAGAAGAAATGCTACAACAAGCTATAGAAAAAAGGCAGGAATCAGGGGTGGATATTCTCTATCTTTTGCAGGATATGAGGGAATTAGAGCTATATGGTACAGTTAAGGCTATCGTGAGTATCTGCGATTCCATGAATTATATTATGGAATATGAAGATTTAGTAAAAATATTCCGGCTTGTGAATAATTATCTGGACCCAAAAGGAATCTTTATTTTTGATTTAAACACAGAATATAAATATCAAGAAGTGATTGGGAGGCAGACTATCGCCGAGTCCAGAGAGGACTGCAGCTTTATATGGGAAAATGAATATGATGAAGAATCTCAAATAAATCAATATGCCTTGACTTTGTTTATCAGACAGGAGGGAGAACTATTTCGCCGATATGAGGAACTTCACTATCAGAGAGTCTATTCTGTTAAGGAGATAACAAAGGCTCTTTTGGAGGCAGGTATGGAATTGATAGCTATGTATGATGCATTTACAAGGGAGCCTGTGAGAGAAAACAGCGAACGTATCTATGTGATTGCCAGAGAATGTGGAAAAAAAGACTAGAGTATATCTGAAAACTGCTTTCTGACAGAAAAGAGAGTTTAAATATACTCTAGGAAAAGAAAGGATGAGATAACAATGGATTATATGATTCGGGCAACAGCAGCTGATGGACAAATTCGGGCATTTGCTGTTACTGCAAGGGAACTGGTGGAGACAGGTAGGAAAGCTCACAATACAAGCCCTGTTGCAACAGCTGCTTTGGGAAGACTCCTGGCAGCGGGAGCTATGATGGGAGGCATGATGAAAAATGAAGATGACCTTCTTACCTTAAAGATTGAAGGGGATGGACCAATTGGTGGCCTAACAGTGACAGCAGATTCTAAAGGAAATGTAAAAGGCTATGTAAATAATCCTATGGTAGTTCTGCGTTGCAATGATAAGGGGAAGCTTGATGTAGGAGGAGCGCTTGGCATTGGTGTTCTCAGCGTGATTCAGGATATTGGATTAAAAGAACCCTATATAGGACAGACAATCTTGGTAAGTGGAGAGATTGCCGAGGATTTGACCTATTATTATGCAACATCAGAACAGACACCTTCCAGTGTGGCATTAGGAGTTTTGATGAATAAAGACAATACTGTTAGACAGGCAGGAGGGTTTATTATTCAGTTGATGCCAGGAGCTTCCGAGGAAATTATTCAGACATTAGAAGCAAGACTTGGTGAACTATCATCGGTAACAGCTCTTTTAGATAAAGGAATGACTCCAGAGGAAATCCTTACACGAATTTTAGGGACAATGAAATTAGATATCACAGATAAAATAGAGGTCCGTTTTTATTGCAACTGTGATAAGACTCGTGTGGAGAAGGCTTTGATTAGTCTTGGAAGGAGAGAACTGCAGGAGATGATAGAGGAAGGAAAGTCCATTGAGATAAATTGTCATTTCTGCAATACCAATTATGAATTTACAGTGGAAGAACTGGAAAAGCTTTGTAACCAATCTAGTCGTTCATAAAGGGAAGAACATTATAATAAAAAGGAGCATTTATGAAACAGGGATTTATTCGTGTGGCAGCGGCAACACCCAAGATAGAAGTTGCCAATCCAAAGTACAATGCCAAACAGATATTGGGGTTAATGAAACAAGGGGCAAAAGAGAAGGCAAAGATTATGGTATTTCCTGAGTTATGTTTAACTGGATATACCTGCAGCGACCTTTTTTTGCAAAACACTCTTCTTTATGGGGCAAAAGAAGAACTATCCAAGTTAGTTAGAGATTCCGCAGAGCTTGATATGATTGCATTTGTAGGTCTGCCTTGGCAGTATCATGAAAAACTTTATAATGTGGCAGCAGCAATTTCCAGAGGGAAAGTGTTAGGTCTTATTCCAAAGACAAATATACCAAACTATTCGGAATTTTATGAGCTGCGTATTTTTATTCCTGGAAATCGGAACGTGGTATGGGTAAAATTGGGAGAAGAAAAAATTCCCATGGGAACCAATTTGCTGTTTGAATGTTCTACGATACCAGGACTTAAAATTGGGGCGGAAATTTGTGAAGATGTATGGGTTCCTTGCCCTCCTAGCATTGGACATGCCTGTGCTGGGGCTACGGTGATTGTCAACTGTTCAGCCAGCGATGAAACGGTTGGAAAGGACAGTTATCGGGATTCTTTGATTTGTGGGCAGTCAGCCAGATTAGTATGTGGATATATTTATGCCAATGCTGGAGAGGGGGAATCCACCCAGGATTTGGTGTTTGGTGGTCATAATATCATTGCAGAAAATGGCACAAGACTTGGGGTATCCAGACGATTTGGCCATGAAACCATTTATGGAGATATGGATTTACAACGGATTATCAGCGAGAGGAAACTCATGACCACTTTTCCCGCCTGCAATGGTGAGGAGTATATGACTGTGGAGTTTCCCCTTAAGGTAGAGGATATAAAGCTTCGCCGATTTATTGATTCTTCACCATTTGTCCCCCATGATGCTGGTGAGAGAAATAAAAGGTGCGAGGAAATCTTGTCGATTCAGGCTATGGGACTTAAAAAGCGTTTGGAACATACAAGGGCAGGCCATGTGGTTTTGGGAATTTCAGGAGGTCTTGATTCCACTTTGGCTCTCCTTGTATCAGCAAGAGCGTTTGATTTACTTGGATTGCCCAGGAATCAAATCCATGCAGTAACTATGCCCTGTTTTGGAACTACAGACAGAACTTACAAAAATGCCTGTATTATGACCAAACGGTTAGGAGCTGATTTGAGAGAAGTGGATATCAAAGACTCTGTGTTGAAACATTTTGAGGATATTGGTCATGACCCGACAAATCATGATGTGACTTATGAAAATGGACAGGCCAGAGAGCGAACTCAGGTTCTTATGGATATTGCCAATCAGACAGGGGGTCTGGTCATTGGAACTGGCGACATGTCGGAGTTGGCTTTGGGATGGGCTACCTACAATGGGGACCATATGTCCATGTATGGAGTCAATGTGTCTGTACCAAAGACATTGGTTCGTCATTTAGTAAGATATTATGCAGATACATGTAAAGAGGAACAATTAAAAGAAGTGCTGTTTGATGTACTGGATACTCCTGTCAGTCCTGAACTTTTGCCACCAGAAGATGGGGTGATTTCGCAAAAGACCGAAGATTTGGTGGGACCTTATGAGCTTCACGATTTCTTCTTATACTATATATTAAGATTCGGATACAGCCCAACAAGAATCTTGCGTATGGCAAAGCAGGCATTTTCAAAAACCTATGATGACGAAATTATCTTGAAATGGATTAAGGTATTTTACCGTAGATTTTTCTCCCAGCAGTTTAAGCGTTCCTGTCTGCCTGATGGCCCGAAGGTGGGGTCTGTGGCAGTTTCTCCAAGAGGAGATTTACGAATGCCAAGTGATGCATGTGGAAAGATATGGTTTGAGGAACTAGAAAACTTGTAATGTTAAGAGGATTTTTTAATCTCTAGATGCAATTTTAGCAAATTAATGGATTTCAAAATACCTATAAAAAGCTTGATAAACCAACATTGAAAAGAGGGGACTTTTTGCTGATTTAGCTAGGTTAAAGAAATGGAGGAGAAATTTTGATTAGCAGTACAGCTAATAGTCAAGTAAAATATGCAGCAGCTCTTGGAAAACAGGTTAAATTCCGAAAAGAGACTGGTTTGTTTGTAATAGAAGGGTCTAAGATGTTCCAAGAGCTTCCAAAAGAGCGAGTTAAACAGGTCTATGTGACTGAAACATTTTTTGATGATTCTGACCATAGAAATTTGTTAAGAGATGTGGGAAATGCCAGGATAGAGTTAGTGACAGAAACTGTGATGAAAGCGATGTCTACAACTCAGACACCTCAGGGTATTTTGGCAATCGTCAGTCAATATCAATATTCTATGAAAGATTTAAAAAATTCAAAAGCTACTCCTCTTCTTGTGGTTCTTGAGACGATTCAGGACCCAGGAAATTTAGGAACGATTCTTCGAGCTGGAGAGGGAGCTGGAATCACTGGAGTGATTATGGACAAAAATACAGCAGATATCTATAATCCAAAAGTGATTCGAGCCACTATGGGGTCTATATACAGAGTTCCATTTTTGTATACAGATGATTTGACAGTCACAATAAAAGAGTTAAAACAGGATGGAATCTGCCTATATGCTGCACATTTAAGCGGAAAGAATAACTATGACCAAGAAGATTACACGAAAGCAACAGGATTTCTCATTGGAAATGAAGCAAGGGGGTTAAAAAAGGAGACTGCAGAAATGGCAGATATATGGGTAAAAATTCCTATGCTAGGTAAAGTAGAATCGTTAAATGCAGCAGTAGCTTCCTCAGTGCTAATGTTTGAGGCAGCAAGACAGAGGCGATTGTCTGGAAAATAATAGAAACCATCAATAAGGTTCTTAAGATTTTTTTCAGAATCCGTTTATTGATAGAATCAGGATAATGGATTATAATAGAGAGTAGAAACCCGATGCTTATGGAGTACTCTTAGAAATTTTTCAGAATTTTCAAATACGTTCTAATGTACGATTCCATATTTATATCAGATAGGGATGACTCCGACCTCTATAGGTGGTGAGCAGCTTGCCTGTATCCATGGCAGGAGTCAATCCCCCATCTGATAATGGCTCCGGCGAAAGGTAGGCGTGCGAAAAGGCAGATTAAGCTGACCCACATGCCGCCACAAGAACGCCGAAGGCATTCTTGAATGATTCCTAAGTATTAGCCAAATAGAAATTTATGTACATTTGAAAAAACAATTTGATAAATCCAGAAAAAAGGATTTTAAAGTTATGAAAGGGTACTTTTAAGAGAAAAGGAGGGGAAAGATGGAATCTATATACTGGTTAATTGCATTTGTCGTTCTGGTGTGTATTGAAGCAGGAACCATGGCTTTAACTACTGTCTGGTTTGCAGGTGGTGCTGTAACAGCATTTTTTATGTCCAAAGCAGGTTTTAGTGTCAATGCTCAACTTACCGCATTTGTCCTTGTTTCCTTTGTAATGTTGATTTTTACAAGACCATGGGCTATAAAACATGTGAATCGTCATGCGATAAAGACTAATGCAGATAGTCTGGTGGGAAAACAAGCTCTGGTTACAGAAGAAGTAAATAATGTTCTTGGAACTGGGACAGCAGTAATACGAGGTCAAGTGTGGACTACAAGAGCTGAGCATGATGAGGAGATTTATCCTGTTGATACAAAGGTAGAAATTTGTGCAATACAGGGAGTTAAGCTGATTGTCCGAAAAATGAAGGAGGAAGAATCGTGAATATTATGGGAGCTTTGGTTGGATTTACAGGATTTATAGTATTAGCTATTATTATACTGGTCATTTTGACTTCATGCGTTAAAATTGTTCCACAGGCTCAAGCTATGGTAGTGGAACGGCTTGGTGCTTATAAGGAAACATGGTCTGTAGGGCTTCATATGAAAGCTCCTTTTATTGATAGGGTGGCAAAAAGGGTTGTTTTAAAAGAACAGGTAGTAGATTTTGCACCCCAACCAGTGATTACCAAAGATAATGTTACTATGCGTATTGATACGGTAGTGTTTTTTCAGATTACAGACCCTAAGCTGTTTACCTATGGTGTGGAAAATCCTATCATGGCGATTGAAAATCTGACAGCTACAACTTTAAGAAATATTATCGGTGATTTGGAGCTGGACCAGACATTAACCTCTAGGGAGACAATCAATACTAAGATGAGGGCCTCTTTGGACATTGCAACAGACCCCTGGGGAATCAAGGTAAACCGTGTGGAGCTTAAAAATATTATCCCTCCAGCAGCCATACAGGATGCCATGGAAAAGCAGATGAAGGCAGAGCGTGAGCGTCGTGAAGCTATCCTCCGCGCAGAGGGTGAGAAAAAATCTACAATCCTAGTGGCAGAAGGAAAGAAAGAATCTGTGATTTTGGATGCGGAAGCAGATAAACAATCTGCCATTCTTCGCGCAGAGGCTGAGAAAGAAAAGAGGATTAAGGAGGCTGAAGGTCAAGCTGAAGCGATTCGGAAGATTCAGGAAGCTACCGCAGAGGGATTAAAATATATTAAAGAAGTGGGAGTTGATGAAGCAGTTCTGCAATTAAAAGGTTTAGAAGCATTTGGCAAAGCTGCTGATGGAAAAGCGACTAAGATTATTATTCCATCAGATATCCAAGGACTTGCAGGACTTGTAGCATCCATTAAAGAGATAGGCAAGGACTGAAAAAATCAACCTTTACGGCCACATTATTTCAAATAATAACTTGTTAGCGAAAGAAGTCCGGCTCTGCCGGACTCTTACTGTTTGCAGAGTTGCCTTCTTTTATTAAAAAATATAGAAAATCAGGAGGACGGAATTTTTGAAACTTCAACTGGACTCCACAAAAGAATATGGCCTTGTATTGGAAGGGGGTGGAGCTAAAGGTTCCTATCAGATTGGAGCATGGAAGGCATTGAGAGAAGCTGGAATTTCTATAAAAGGAATTGCAGGAGCCTCCGTAGGAGCTCTTAATGGAGCTATGATTTGTATGGACAAATTGGACAAGGCAGAGTATATCTGGGAGAATATCAGTTATTCTAAGGTAATGGACATTGATGATGGTATCGTGGAAACGGTTCGTCGTGGAGATTTAAAAGCTGTAGATATGAAGCTTTTGGCAGAAGAGGCGAAGAAAGTTTTAAAGGGAAAAGGATTTGATATTACTCCATTAAGACAGTTAATTGAGGAAGCGATTGATGAGGAGAAGATTCGCAGTTCAGATAGAGAGCTTTATATCACTGCTTATTCTCTCACAGATAGACAGCTTCTTACTGTAGATGCAAAGGAAGTTCCTGATGGAGAGATAGGGGATATGCTGATGGCAAGTGCCTATCTTCCTGTCTTTAAGAATGAAGAACTGGGAGGCAAACGTTATCTGGATGGGGGAGGCTGGAATAATGTCCCAGTCAATATTCTTCTGGAACATGGATATCAGGATATTATTATTATAAGAATCTATGGACTTGGATTTGATTCGGAGAAGGTGACTGAGATTCCAGAAGGTACGAGGGTTTACCATATTGCTCCACGACAGAATCTTGGAGGAATTCTCCTTTTTGATAGAAAACAGGCCAGAAAAAATATGAAGCTGGGATATTATGATGCCAAACGTCTGCTTTATGGTCTAGAGGGACGGTGGTATTATCTGGATGCACCAGAGTCAGAGGCATACTATTTTGAGAGAATGATGTCAGAACTTGAATTTTGGAAAAATCTGATTCCTCTGAAAGAGTTGGTCGGACAGGAGCTGGCCGAAGAATCCTTGAAGGGATATCGGTATTATACAGAGCTAGTGTTTCCGAAGCTGGCTAAAGCATGGAAGATGAAAAATGATTGGAATTATAAAGATTTTTATCTGACTCTTTTGGAAAATGGAGCGAGAAGCAGGAGAATTAGCAGATTTCGAGTTTATACTCCAGCAGAGCTTTTGCAGAAGGTGATAGGACAGATTGGAGTGAAAAATTTTTAGTTGGGGTTACTAATAGTTAAGTCTCATTTTGGAAATTGTGTATTAACCAACGAATATATTTTTGATAACAAGGGAGATAGCTTTGTTTTAAATGCATTGCGTTTGGGGGACTACTTTTAGTATATTTATACGAATTTTGCGTTACTTTTGGCTATAATCCTTAACTAGCACAACAAATTAAAATTAGAGACTTGTAACTTGTCGGTCTAAAAAATATCTTAAATTTATAGGTAATACTTGCATATTTATTTATAATATACTATAATTCTGTATAAAAATGCAATAAACTTTTAGAATAGTAGTGTTAAAACTTAGATGTGTAGTTGGAAATTCAGAGATTGTGAACTCAATTAAGACTATAAAAATTTTTGCTATAGGATGTATCTGAAAACTTATTCATCTACACATCCTAGATAAATTCTAAAGAGTTTACGCAGAATAGGAGGATGGAAGATGAATTTAAAAGGTAGAAATTTTTTGACATTAAAAGATTACAGCCCAGAGGAGATAGCCTATCTGTTGGAATTAGCGACGGATTTAAAGGATAAAAAGAAAAAGGGAATTCCTGTAGATACGCATAGAGGGAAAAATGTAGCATTGATTTTTGAAAAGACCAGTACTAGAACCAGATGTGCATTTGAGGTCGCGGCACATGACTTGGGCATGGGGAGTACCTATCTAGATCCATCCGGTTCTCAGATTGGGAAAAAGGAAAGCATTGCAGATACAGCTAGAGTTCTGGGAAGAATGTATGAAGGAATTGAGTATCGTGGATTTGGTCAGGAGATTGTGGAGGAATTGGCAAAATATGCCGGAGTTCCCGTGTGGAATGGTCTAACCAATGAATATCATCCAACTCAGATGCTGGCAGACCTTTTGACAATTCAGGAACATTTTGGAAAATTAAAAGGGATAAAGCTTGTATATATGGGAGATGCACGTTATAATATGGGTAATTCTCTGATGGTGGCTTGTTCTAAGATGGGATTGGATTTTGTTGCCTGCGCTCCTAAAAAATATTTTCCTGACAAAGCCCTTGTAGAACAGTGCAAGGAATATGCATCCCAGTCAGGTTCTTCGATTACCTTGACCGAAGATGTAAAAGAAGGAACAAAAGGAGCAGATGTCATTTATACAGATGTATGGGTATCTATGGGGGAACCAGACGAGGTGTGGGAGGAGAGAATTCGAGAATTAACTCCCTACAAAGTGACAAAAGAGGTTATGAATAATGCAAGTCAAAAAGCTATTTTCCTTCATTGTCTTCCAGCATTCCATGATTTAAAAACAAAGATAGGAAAAGATATGGGACAGCAATTTGGCATAACAGATATGGAAGTAACAGATGAAGTATTTGAATCTTCAAAGTCAAAGGTATTTGATGAGGCAGAGAACCGGATGCATACAATTAAGGCAGTGATGGCTGCCACATTGTAATAAGATTAGAGATTTCGTTTATTCAGAGTAAGCTATGGAAGAGTGAAGAAGTTTGATGAATTTTTCACAATTTGTTTGTGCCTTGGAAAGGAATGTTGAACATAATGGGCTATGGGAGAGGAAGAAGAAGGAATCCCAGAAATATTACATTGATCCTGGACTGGGTTCACATTATTATTGGGATTTTGGTAATGATAATGGCAGTGATTGCATTTATCAATCCAGAAAATAATATGATACTATTTCCCATTATCTTTTTTCTGGCTGCTGTATTGAATATTGTTAATGGTGTCTATCGATATAGTCAGAGTGACAGGGACCAAAAGAAAAAAGCGTCAGCGATAGGACTTCTAATTATTGCTGCCTTCCTTTTGACTGTTATGATAATCAGTGCTGTCAGCATTTGGAGGTAATACATGAAAGAAGCAATCATCAGGATGCTCAAGGAATGTGATGGCCATATATCTGGACAGCAGCTTTGTGATAACTTCGGGGTATCAAGGACAGCGGTTTGGAAGGTGATAAAGCAGCTCCAGAAGGAAGGCTATGAGATAGAGGCAGTGCGAAATAAAGGATATCATCTGGTGAAAAGCGGTGATGTGATGACAGAGGCAGAAATAAAAAGCTGTATCAAAGGGACAACGATTGGCAGACAGGTGGCTTACTATGAAGAGACTGATTCTACCAATACCAGGGCAAAATATTTAGCAGAGCAAGGGGCAGAAGAAGGAACCTTGGTGATAGCTGAAAGACAGAATGCTGGAAAAGGAAGGAGGGGGAAAAATTGGACCTCTCCTCCAGGCTCTGGCATCTGGATGAGTATCGTGTTAAGACCAGATATTCTTCCTTTTCAAGCTTCCATGCTAACCTTGGTAGCTGCTATGGGAGTTTTTGAGGGAATTTATCAGGAAACCGGATTAGAGCCACAGATTAAGTGGCCCAATGACCTTGTTCTTTCAGGAAAAAAAATTTGTGGAATTCTCACAGAAATGACAACAGAGTTGGATACTATTCAATATGTGGTGATAGGAATTGGTGTCAATGTCAATATAGAGAGCTTTCCACAAGAGCTATCTCAGACAGCCACTTCTTTGTACTTAGAATCAGGAGAAAAAAAGAAAAGAAGTCCTTTAGTTGGAGCAATCGCTAAGGCATTTGAACAATACTATCATAAATTTTTAGCTGTGAAGAATCTTTCTTTGTTAAAACAGCAATATGAAAGTCACTTAGCCAATCAAAATCGCCAAGTTACAGTGATGTCTCCTAATGGTCAGTATAGCGGAATCTGTCTGGGAATCAATGAACAGGGAGAACTGCTGGTAGAAAAGAATGATGGACAGATATGTCAAGTACTTTCAGGGGAGGTATCTGTTCGAGGAATCTATGGGTATGTATAATAGAAAGATACTGTGGAAACGATTCAACTATGTTTTGACACATCAATAGATAGAATCTAAGAAACACTTGTCATAGTGGCGGGTGTTTTTTCTTGCTATATACAAAAATGGATATGCTTTTTTCAAAATTTCGCGTATAATGGACAAACAAAGCAACAAGATTACTCCATTACTACTATAAGGACAAATGATTATGGAAAATTCAGATATTATGATATCAGATATGACAAAGCAGGAAGATATCTCTGAGGAAATGTTGGAAACTGCTTATGACAAATTGCAGATATTGGAGTCAGAGAATAAGCCTTTTACTCGCCTTGAACGGCTGCGTGCCATGAATACCCCTCTTCTTGCTTGGTATAAACTTCATGCCAGAGTTCTTCCATGGAGGGAAAATCAAGAACCATATCAAGTATGGATTTCAGAAATTATGCTACAACAGACTAGAGTGGAGGCAGTTAAGCCTTATTTTGTTCGATTTATGGAGGCATTTCCCGATGTCAAAGCATTAGCCAAAGCGCAGGAAGAACAACTTTTAAAGATGTGGGAGGGGCTTGGATACTATAATAGGGCAAGAAATTTACAGAAGGCAGCTAAGATGATAGTGGAGTTCTATGATGGATGTCTCCCAGCTTCTTATGAAGAATTACTGAAGCTTCCAGGGATTGGAAGTTATACAGCAGGAGCTATTGCGTCCATTGCCTATGGAATTGCAGTACCTGCGGTTGACGGCAATGTGCTGCGGGTTATCTCCCGCATATTAGCAAGTAAAGAGGATATTTTAAAACAGTCAGTAAAAAAACAGATAGAAGCAGATTTAAAAGAAACCATGCCAAAGGACCATGCCAGCATATTTAATCAGGGATTGTTTGAGGTTGGGGCAATGGTCTGTATTCCTAATGGCCAGCCCAAGTGCAAAGAATGTCCTTTGTTTTCGCTCTGCCTTGGAAGGAAAAAGGGATTGTTAGATTTGATTCCCTATAGAGCTCCTAAAAAACCTAGACGCATAGAAGAACATACCATTTTGATATTGGAGTCCGGAAATCAAGTGGCCATCGAGAAAAGACCAGATAATGGACTTTTGGCCTCTTTATACCAATTTCCTAATTTAGATGGACATTTAAGCCAAGACGAGGTTCTTGCCTTTTTGAAATCCTATGGCGCATTAGTCAAGCAGATAGACCCCATCGAAAAGGCAAAACATATTTTCAGTCATGTGGAATGGCATATGAACGGTTATCTTGTTTCTTTAGAGAGAACCTTGCCAAATATGTATTTATTTGTGGAGCAGCAGGAGATTCGGACAAAATATCCGCTTCCTAATGCATTTTCCACGTATATAAAATTGATAAATGGAGAATCATGAAAGAAGGAGGTTAGACATGGGCAGATTGCTTTTTATTGTTAACCCGAGAGCAGGAAAGACACAGATAAAATCCCGCTTTCTGGAGATTGTGGATATTTTTGTGAAAGCAGGCTGGGAGGTGGAGGTTCATACAACTCAAGCCCCATTGGATGCCATGAAGATAGCAAAAAAGAGAGGAGCTAATGTGGATATGGTGGTATGCAGTGGAGGAGATGGCACTTTGAGCGAGACAATTTCTGGTATGATGTATTTAGGACATGCTCCAGTTTTGGGGTATATTCCATCTGGCTCTACCAACGATTTTGCTTCCAGCTTAAAAATTCCTTCTCAGATGCTTGAGGCTGCTGCTAATGTAATAGGGGGAGAACCTTATTCCGTAGATATTGGCCAATTTTGTCGGGAGAGAAATTTTGTGTATGTGGCCGGATTTGGTATGTTTACAGAGGTATCCTATATGACTCCTCAAGAAAAAAAGAATCTTTTAGGTCATCAGGCTTATATGCTTGAAGGAATGAAAAGCCTGACAAATATTAAAGCCTATCACATGAAATTGGAATCTGAGGAATTGATGCTGGAGGGAGAATTTGTCTTTGGCATGGTGACAAATACTGTCAGTGTAGGCGGATTTAAGGGGTTAGTAAAAAAGGATGTAGCTTTAAATGATGGGCTTTTTGAGGTTTTGATGATTCGTATGCCAAAGACAGCCTTGGAACTAAAAGATATCTTGTCGTCTATGATTTTAAAAGAAGAGCAGAGTGAATATGTATACCGATTTAAGACATCAAAGCTAAAAATTATATCCGAAGAACCTGTGGACTGGGTATTAGATGGAGAGTTCGGAGGAGCCAGGAAGGAAGTAGAGATTGAGAATTTAAACCAAAGGATTCAGATAGTGACAAAAATTTCATCGCCACAGGTGGCATTGAATATGGAAGAAACCTCTTGACATGTTTTGACATAATTTGCAAAAATATGTTGAAAGATTATAGATTTTAGTATATAATAAATTAGTTATAATAGTAGCATCAAAACCATGGACGAAAGGGCGTTGTTTGGTGGAGAAAAATATTTTTTTAGAAAAACTGGGCAAACTTGTAGAGGTTGCAAAGGGAAAACACAATGCACTGGACGTAACGGAAATCAACAATTTCTTTACCGGTGATGATCTTTCCACAGAGCAGATGGAACAAATTTATTCTTATCTGGAAAAGCGGGGAATCGATGTCATTCCTGTGATTGATGACAGTATTCTGGCAGAAGAGCCACTACTCATTGATGATGTGGACGATAGTTTTATGAAGGATTCCGAAGAAGAGGATATTGACTTAGATGCCATCGACCTGTTGGAAGGAATCGGGACAGAAGACCCTGTTCGCATGTATTTGAAAGAAATCGGAACTGTACCTTTGCTAACTGCTGAGGAAGAGCTGGAGCTAGCTAAACGGAAGGCAGATGGAGATAATCATGCAAAGGACCGTCTCATTGAAGCCAACTTACGATTGGTAGTCAGTATTGCCAAGCGATATACAGGAAGAGGAATGAGCTTTTTAGATTTGGTTCAAGAAGGAAATCTTGGGCTAATCAAGGGAGTGGAAAAGTTCGATTATACAAAAGGATACAAGTTAAGTACATATGCAACATGGTGGATTCGCCAATCAGTAACTAGAGCTCTGGCTGACCAGGCTAGGACGATTCGAGTTCCAGTGCATATGGTAGAGACAATCAATAAGATGTCCAAGATGCAGAGAAAATTAACTCTGGAGTTGGGATATGAACCTTCTGTGGCAGAGCTTGCCGAAGCTTTAGAGATGTCAGAGGAAAAAGTTATGGAGATTATGCAGATAGCCAGAGAACCAGCTTCCTTAGAAACTCCTATCGGCGAGGAGGATGATTCCAACTTAGGGGATTTTGTGGCTGACAGCAATGTACTTACTCCAGAAGGCAATGTAGAATCTGTGATGTTAAAGGAGCATATTGACGCCCTTTTAGGGGATTTAAAGGAACGGGAACGCCAGGTGATTGTGCTGCGTTTTGGTCTGGAAGATGGACATCCCAGAACCTTAGAAGAGGTGGGAAAGGCTTTTAATGTGACAAGGGAGAGAATCCGACAGATTGAGGCAAAAGCTTTGAGAAAATTGAGAAATCCAGTAAGGAGCAAGAGGATTCGAGATTTTCTGTAAAGATAAAGAGTTTTAAATTTTTTGCAATTATAGTGCAGGAACCTACAAAAATTGGGACCTGCACTTTTTTATGCACAGTCCCATGCAGAGGAAATCTCTTCTCTATTTGATTTTATAGGTTTTTGACAAATTTATGAAAGGATTGAACTATGAATCGAAAAAATTATCAGAGAGAGCTTGACTGTATCTTAGAGCGATTGAAAAAGGAAGGAAAAGTGCCTAGCCTACTATTGCATAGCTGTTGTGCTCCTTGTAGCAGCTATGTACTAGAATATTTATCCCAATTTTTTGAGATAACCCTTCTATACTTTAACCCCAATATCTATCCACCTTCCGAATATCAGGTACGGGTAAAAGAGCAGGAGGAATTGATTGCTAAAATGCCATTTGTGCATAATGTCACTATGATTCATGGCAGGTATGAGCCTTGGGAGTTCTATGAAGCAGTAAAAGGACTGGAAAAAGAACCAGAGGGAGGAATCAGATGTGAAAAATGTTACGAACTGCGATTAAGAGAAGCTGCTGCTATGGCAGCTAAGCAAAATTATGATTTTTTTACTACGACTTTGACTATTAGTCCTTTAAAATCCGCAGAAAAGCTCAATCACATTGGAGAGAGAATTGGCAAAGAGTATGGAGTGTCATATCTTCCCTCTGATTTCAAGAAAAAAAATGGGTATAAACGGTCTATAGAGCTTTCTAAAGAGTATCATTTATA
>DEPC01000107.1 GCA_002358555.1 Hungatella sp. UBA3402
ATCGTATTTTGGGCATCACTGATTTTCCAGAAACTGGAAGACAATGGTTTTCTTCTAGAAATCCATCCGTCATATATTTTGAGACAGATATTTTTTTATGTAACTATATATTACTGTTTCTACCTGAAAACGAGAAATGGCTCTTTTGCGGCCCTGTGCTTTTAGAGGAGATAAGTGAAGAACGGTTTAATGTATTAACAGCCGATTTAAACATTCCGATAGAATTTCACGCCAATATGAAATTTTATTATGACCATATGCCCTTTTTTCCTTCTGGAGACATTTTTAAAAGTATGTTTTGTGAATTGGGAAATTATTTATATGGAAAAGACAACTTTGAACTTCAATATCATGACAACAATGATTTAGACTTATGGCATTATAATTATAAAAATTATCTTCATATATCAGATGCCCCATTTTCCAATATTGATATTATAGAAGCCCGCTATAAAGCAGAAAATACTATGATGGATGCTATCAGCAACTGCAATGAGTCTGCTGCTCTAGAGGCAATCACAAAATTTCATGCCTATATGTTGCCTCAGCGCCAAACCAATAAGCTGCGAGATATGAAAGATTATACGATTACCTTTAATACTCTTTTGCGTAAATCAGCGGAACAGGCAGGAGTACATCCGATTCATATTGACAGCCATTCCAATGGTACAATTATGCTCATTGAACAGGTTACAAGCGTAAATCAATGTATTGCATTTCAAAAGAAAATGATACATGAATATTGCGAACTTATCCGCAGGCACAGTCTGAAAGATTATTCTCCTCTTATTGGAAAGACTCTTACTTATATCAATGCAGAACTCTGTGCCAATTTAAGTTTAAATCGATTGGCTAAACATCTAAATGTAAATGCTAGTTATCTTTCTATGCTGTTCAAAAAGGAAGTCGGTATAACATTGACAGATTATGTAAATAATCATCGAATTAAACATGCTCAAAAACTTTTGTTGTGTACAAATCTACCCATCAAATCCATTGCTTTGCAGTGTGGTATTTCAGATATCTATTATTTTACCCGACTTTTCAAGCGCATTACAGGTACTACGCCAAAAGCATTCCGTGTGGAAACTCCTCACGAAGTACGCTGCAATTTGCTGAGGCTTAGGAATTATTAATTTTCATATTTTGTTTTAAAATCTCTTTATAATGTCCAATCCTGTGCTTCTATTCCTAAAAATTTCTTATCTCGAAACCCAATACAAATCCCATGCTCAGGGTCACATTCACAGTCTCCAAAAAAGGATATTTCAGGATATAGATGTCCATCGATTGACTGTGTAATTTTACTGATATTGATTGCTATGGCAGAAATATACACTTCATTTTCTAAATCATCTTCTGTAATTTGTTTGTCTCCAATGTCATCATATTGTTCATTGCAATATGTAACAATCTCTTTCTTATAATCAGCAATATCAATATTTTTCAAAAACCAGTTCAAACAAGAAATTTCTGCCTCATTGAAAGCAAAACCTTCCTCTTTATAATCTCCAGTTTCATTGAACTGGTTGTCCCCAGTACAGATTACTTCGATTTCCTGTTCTTTGCCAAATAAATTGATGGTTATGGAATCGCCGTTATTTAATGTTTGAATTCTTTTCATTTTTTCCCTCTATTCCAAAAGCTTAAAACATGCAATAATATCTTCTATGGTTGCATTTGCAGCAGAAATCGTCTTCATGCCAATTCTTTTTGCCGCTTCTTCCGTCTTTTTTCCGATGCATACTGCTCGCACTGTTTCAAAAGGAAATATTCCTAGCATTTTATAAAATCCTTCCACTGTAGAACTGCTTGTAAAAATCACAGTAGTAATTCTTTTGTCTTTCATCGCGGATTGCAGAAGGGATGCATATTCCATCATAAATCTAGTATCATAGATAGCTAAATCTTTATAGATAAGTGTTTGGTTTTTGTTAATCTCCTGCAAAATCTCGTCTGCACCTATGGAAGACCTAGCTAGTAAAATCTTTATATTATTTTCTAACGTTTGAGCAAGAAGTTTTCCAAGAAAGCTTCCATTATACTGTTTGGGCATATAGTCAGCCTTAAATCCCCGATTCATCAATACTTCTGCTGTTCTTGGTCCAATTACTGCAAATTTCATATGAGATACTGCTTGAATATCCCTCCCAGACTCTATCAATAATGAAAAAAAACATTCAACTCCATAGGGAGAAGTGAATGTCAATACTTGATACCAATGTAACTGTTGTAGCTCTGTCTCAATATCTTGTAGGCGGGATTGTTCCTTTATCGGAATTGTCTGAATGGTAGGAATAGATAATACTTCTGCCCCCAGAGCCTTTAGTTTGTCCTGCAGTTGAAATCCCCTCTCTTTTGGGCGGGTTACAAGAATTTTTTCCCCAGATAAGGGCAAATAAGAATCCTGTTTGTTTTGTTTTGTCTCTATTGCATAGCACATAGCTTTTTGACCCTTTCTCATAATGATGTACTACAGATATTTTTAAGCGCCATTGCTAGTTGAATTCCTAACTCCTCTGGTGCAAAACGGTTGCCGGTTAAGGACATTTTTTTATATACATTATTCTCTCTATTGTAATATAATCCCTGTATTTTCATCTCTTGCTCATTTAGAATTTCTGCATATACACCAATGGGCAGAGAACATCCGCCATTTAGATAAGTCATAAAAGCTCGTTCTGCAAGGGCGCAGGTTTCAGCCTCTTTATCAAAAAATCCTTCCAAAAAATCATAGTTGCTCTCTTTTTTTCCCTGAATGCAGAGAATTCCCTGTCCAGCGGCTGGTATCATCTCTTGTATGGAAAAATATCTGCTGATGCGTTCTGTGAGTCCTAGTCTCTTTAATCCTGCTGCCGCCAAAACCAATGCACCATATTCTCCTTTATCCAGCTTCTCAAGTCTTGTCAGTACATTTCCCCGCACAGATTTTATTTCTGCCTTTGGATAAATATCCTTCAACTGTAGACTTCTCCGATTGCTAGAGCATCCGATTGGACCATAGTAATCATATTCTGATATTCCTCTTGGCAAAACTAGGACATCTCTGGCATCCTCACGCCTGGAATATCCGATGATAGGTAAATCTGTTGCAACCTCAATAGGCATATCTTTGAGAGAATGTACGGATAAATCGGTATTGCCATTGATAAGAGCCATATCCAATTCCCTGACAAACAGTCCCTTTCCTCCAATTTCATCGAGTCTTGTTGACAAAATCATATCCCCTGTTGTTGTTACTTTAACCAGCTCTGCCTTATAACCTTCACAGTATTCTTCAATATACTTTAACACAAATTCTGCCTGAATACATGCAAGTTGACTTTTCCTTGTCCCAATTTTGATTGTTCTCATAGGATTCCTTTTCTCAATATTTGATTCTTTACCATGATTCATACAAAGTTTTTTTGACTATCCCCCGCAGTTTTGCTGCCACACTGACTGCTGCGATACAAAGCCCAAAATCTGCTTCCACTGTCAGCAAAAAACAATTAAACAATAAAATCTGCCAAGTAACTTCCTGAGCAATGATAAGACGGCAAACTAGAAAATAGTATACAACTCCAATGCTATAATATATCAATAATCCAGCCACTGATACTAATAAAAGCTTAATAAAACTCAAACTCTGAACTCTTTCACACAGCCAAGCCATACTATATGCTGATACACCAAATCCAATTAGATATCCAAAGGTAGGTCGCAGCAGATAAGACATTCCTCCCCCAGAAGCAAATACTGGTACCCCCATCAATCCCAAAAGCAAGTACACACCAACACTGGCTCCTGCCAATTTTTTGTTCAGAAGAAGCCCTGCAAGCAGCACAAAAAACCATTGCAATGTAAAATGCATTGGTATTGGTTGTATAGGCAATGTAATTTTAATAAATGCTCCAGCAGCAATTAAGGAAGCAAATAATCCTCCTACCGTCAATTCTCGAATTGATAAAAAATTTTTTTCCTTTACCATGCCTATTATCTCCGACAATCCACATTCATCTCTTTTAGTACATTCTCATATTCCAACTGACAGTCACGCAAATCCAGTTTTTTTAATTTGGGCATCTTGCACAGCAGACGGCAATCGGAAAAGTTGGTATTGCGCAAAGAAAGTATTTCTACATTTTTACACAGTGTCAGAAATGAAAAATCATCGATACAAATTTTTTCAATTGTCAATCTATTTAAATGGACCATTCTCCCAACAGCAGACCAATCATGAAGATTATAATAATAAGGTTTTGGAAGAGCTATATGCCTGTTTGGAGGCACAATATAAATCCAATGATTCTCTCTAGAACGAATCTGCCATCTCTCTGGTCTAAGCTTTAAATTCTTTATTTCCAGAAATATCTTATCCCAGTCATAAACAGTGGACGGAAGAACACCATATGTTTCCTCGATAACTAATGCAATGAATGGGTGAATGGCAATTCCATCTTCCTCATGGACATTATCAATCCCCAACTCTTGGCGGTCGCTTACCTTCAAAAGCAGACGATGAGGTTTTAGTGGCTCTAAAACCTTTGAATGGATAAACTTCTCATGGACTACCTCCAATAAATAACAAGCTGTTTCATAAGTTGTAATCGCTTCATCCCTATGATGTGATTGTTCCCATGTCTCATTGCGACGAGTAGCAGCTGATACAGGTTCCATAGAGTATGCAAAATCCTGACAGATATGTTTTAAAGCAGAATAAAGGGTTTCATTTTTAACTACAGGAATGGAACGCAGAGTTACTTTTAAAAGCGTTAAGTCCTCTCGTTCTTCCATTGATTTTAGAAAGAACTCTAAATACTCATTGGCATCTGGAAACTTTCCAAAAGCTTCCATCAGATCTGGCTTTACTTCTTGTTCTGCAATCTCCCAAAGTCCCACTACATCATTCAATCTTAGCCAAGGACATTTTGTGAGCATCTGAAATGCTAGAAACCAATGTTTTTGAGAAACCTGTGGCAGTACCTTAAGAATCCGTTCCCCCCAATGTTCCAGAATTGCATTTTCATTTTCAGGAAAAAGACGAATGGACTGAAAAACTTCGGAGATAATTCCATCATACATTCCAGACTCCCACCGCTGCTCCATAAATACATCTTTATATTGGGGATTAACCTTTTGAAGAAACTGCAAAATAAGCCTGGCATCTGGCTCCTTAACATATTCCTGAGCAATCGTTACAATCCATGCTCCAAATTCCTTTGACAGACATGGAAATTTTTTCATGCTAGAAAGAATAAGCGCTTTTTCCTCTTTTGTTACGGCTTTGGCATATTGCTGACGCAGTTCTTCTTCGCCTCCATCTAAATTAGTTGCAAACCAGAAAATATAATAACCACCTGCTACCTCCCGCAGCCATCTTGTATACCAAGCAAGAAATCCCTGCTCTCTGGGAAAGAACAGATACAGTAAATCATCTTCTATATATACAACCTGCCCTCTATTTGGACCTGTCACTAACAAATAAGTAAAATAGCTATCGCCTTGACTGCCAATAGGAATACAGCCCCGTCTACATTCTTCCCATTCTGGGATACCGTCCTGTTCTTCTTCCTCTGGAATCGTTAGTCCAGGATAAAGCCAAGGGTTTTTTTGAGGTTGTATCTCCCAGTCCAACCATCCTCGTATCTCTTTTAAAGAAAAAAGACCATAAAAAGGGCCTGCTCCGCCATCTCCTGCCAAGAGCAGAAAATCTCGGTATTCCTCTGGCAGCTTGACTCCTATCTCCTGTTCAAAGGCTTCTATCTCTTTGATAGAAGCAGGAGGGTTCCATTGATAGTTATGTACATTTGCGCCAAATCGTTTGCAATTTACATCTAAATTTTGAGCTTTCTTTAATAGTTGCCTCAGTTCTTCTAATGGAAACTCTTTTGATACCATTTCCCCTCCTGAAGTTGTTGAACATGTTTACTTCAATGACATGATTGCATGATATCATCAAATTTTTTAACTGCTGCCTAATTTTTGGCTCGTATCTTATTGATAATTACATTTGCTATGACAGCAAACTGTTTCCTCTTAATCCCATTATCCTTTGCTCCTGCCTCCAGATATCCCTTCTCATCATAATTAAAAAGCATATCTGTTATAATCATACGCCAAATGCGCTCATTTAACCCATGAATCTCCTTTGCAACCTCATAGAAATCTTCACAAAATGAATCAAAGACCTCATCTTTTACTTTAGGATTATAAGACTTAAAAATTTTTGTAAAAATTTTTTTGACAGTTTCGATATCTAATTCAGAAAATACCACCTTGTTTTGACTAATTTGTTTGCTGTAAGAATAATTACTCATCTCATTTTCCTCCCATTTTATACTCAGATACCATTTTTATTTTTTGTTTTAATGCCCGCTTTTGCTACGCTCTGAAGGTGGAAGGTAGACTTAAATATCCAATGGGGCAGTTCAGATGTTAATGATTTTGCAACATGGTATACACACCCATATCTTGAAAGCCAATCGAATGATAGATAATCCCTGCTGTTGGATTACTATAAAACAGACATAAAAATTGCTTTCCTTCTGACAGACAGTCCTCGCACAGTTTTAAAACAGTGGCTTTTGCATATCCCTTTTTTCGGAAATCTGGATGAGTTGCCACACCAACTACCATAGCAGAAGTATGGTTTTCTGCTGAAGTTTGAGCAATAGAAACTAATTTATCTTGTTCAAATATCCCATAGCTCCTCCCAAGTTCTGTTACATTCATACGAATATCCTCATAACATTCTTCCTTTGACCTATTGCAGTAAGAATACGAAAATTCGTCAATCAATAGATAAAAACTGTAAATTGCAGGAATATCCGTTGGAGTCAATCTCTTGACTTGCCCCATCAATTTCCCTGCCTGCTGCTTTTGTGCTTCTGTCACCTCATTCAGCCGTGCCAGATAGGTGAGATTAGCTTTTTTATTTTTTAGATATGGCAGCAGTTTCCTTATAATCTCATCTTTTCCACTGATATTTCTTGGATTGTTCTTTTCCAAAAACTTTCCTACTTCTGCTGCATCATAATCGGTACAGTCACTGTATACTATAAAATTTCCTCGATAATCCAAAATAAAATAAGGAAATTTTATACCTGGACTCCAATTATCTGCAGTATAACAGGAAATATTGCTATCTTCCATTCCAAATCGTTCTAAATCTCCGATAGCAAAAAGATTAAACTCTGGTTCTGGGAGCAAATAGTTTTGTACTTCTGACAAAACTTCATTTGTCAGCTTTTGCATAATTATGTTCTCCTTCTTTCAAGAATGTCTTTGGCGTTCTTGTTTTTAAATATTCATCGTAGTATATATTTACCTCAGTATCTGCACATTTTCATCTGTCTCAATGGTACTGCTGATAGGATTCATCCGAATATCTAAATATTTTAGGTTTTCTGCTTGATTTAAAGGTGATAGCTCAGTTATATAATTATTATTAAGTCCCAGATGGGTTAAATTCTTAAGAGAAGAAGCAAAATTGATATTTGTCAACTGATTTCCATCCAGATACAGTTCTTCAAGTCCTGGATATTTGGTCAAAAAATCCGTATGAGCATCCAAAGATACATCATCATACCATACATTGGTCATACCCTGTGAGGACTCAACATAGAAATTCTCTTGTAGGTTCACTTCCCGCATCTCTAGCTTCTTAAGAGATGGATTTTCTTTCAGTCTGCCAAAATTAAGCTCAAACATACAATTATTCAAATATAACTCCTCAAGTCCCTGATGGTTAAATACATTGGAAATATCTCCCATAATGTCAATATTTCTCTGGTATCCTCCCCATCCGCCATCCTGGCTGATACCACTGAAGTCAAGAGATTTTAAGTTAGGCATATTGTCAATAAAAGCGACATCTCTTAAAGGTACTGCATAAGTCCATACAGAATAACAGGCAAGCGTTTCTAGCCCAGTTAACCCTGACATTGCATTGGCCTCATCAATATTACAGCCATGGATAGACAAATGTTTTAAGTTCCCCATATTCTTTAAAAATGAAATGGACATAAATCCACTCATTTCCAGGCTTTCAAGCCCTGACAGACCAGATAAATCAAGGTCTTCCTGAGAAGTTCCCTTATCTAATATCAAGGTCTTTAATCCTGTAAGAAATTTAATGGGACTGTAATCTTGAATAGAATTGTTATCCTCCAATTTTAAGGAAGTAAGCTGTGTCAATTCCCCTAAAGGCTCCAAGCTGATAGCATCTGTTCCAATAAGAGATAATTGTGTTAAATTATCAAGAGATTTTAAAAAACTAAGTTCTCTTATAGAAGAAGATTCTACCTCTAACTGTTCAAGGCTTATCAGTACAGAAAGTGCTCCATAATCTGTCAGCCCAGTCTGCTGTCCTGACGAAAGAATAGAATCATAATCATCTTCTTCAACCGACAAAACTTTTAATTGTTTCAATGGCACCAGTTGTTTAAAATCTGGAGAGACAACACCCTCTATATGAAGAACTTCCAGATTTTCAAAAATTCCTATACCTTCCAGACTGTCTACCCCATCTATCCCCAATTCTATCAACTGCTGGGGAGAAGCGACCAATTTTGCAACTTCTGATAATTCCAGTCGGGAACAAACCAATCCTTTTAATTCTGTTAGGCTATTAAGAGAGCCATAATCCCAAGTATCAGAAATATCTAGCTTTGTCAGACCACTAAAAAATGCAAAATTATCTCCATTCCAGTCTGCCGCCTGTAGAGTTAAGGTAATTGGCTTGAAATTCTCATCTTGATAGGGGTCCTGGAAACTATATTCCACTGTGCAAGTCTCCCGTCCAGAAGTAAGACTTAGATATTTTACCTTCTGAAGGTCTATCTCTGTAATCCTGTCTATACTTTTTCCAAACATAGCTTCTGTCATAGACTGATAAAGAGGACTGGCAATTAGCACAAAGTTTAGTTCCTCCTCTTCTTCTTTTAAGTTATCATACTGTTCTTCTGTTGTAGATCGTGTAGAGGAAGTAACTGTGGTTCTTTCCTGGGTTTTTGTCTTGAGACTGCCTGCAAAAAATCCAGCTCCCACTACAACTGCAAGAAACGCTACCAACACTCCAGCTATTAATCCTGAATTTACAGAATCATTTCGGGTCTGGCTTTCCTGAGGAGTTCCAGATGGATACTGATGGATATGATAATTGATTGCCTGGTCTTCTTCCACCATAAACTGGCTCTTACAGAATTCACATTCCACGATTTTAGGATTATTCTTCGTAGGTTCTAGCTTTCCACCACAAGAAGGACATTTTAAATTTGTTATCTTCATATATCTGCCTCGTCTGTTTCATTTTCCAGGAGAAGAAACTCTAGTTGCCTGTCATAGGGCTCCTGCTCCACATGTTTCTGGCAATGTTCCTGAGCATCCAGACAGCCCAAAGCCTCATAAAACTTCTGAGTCTCTATTGCAGAATGGCTGCTGATATAAAGCTTTTGGGCACCATGGTCCTTAGCCCAGCAGGCAGCCATATGAAACAGAGTTTTTCCTATACCATATCCTCTCATATCCTCTGACACATGGAGACTGGTAAGGTCCAGATATTGATTAGTGCTTCCAAAAAGCTTTCCTTCCACAGAAACAAACCCCTTTAAACTTCCTTCCAAAAATCCTCCCAGTACCATACCTCCTTCATCCAAAGTCCTTGTTAAACATTTCACTAAAAAGCGATAATCCTCTGTACTCCATTGGTCCACAAAAGGTGCTTTCTGGACAATCCATTGTCCTTCGACTTTCCGCAGACAGTCTGTAACTACCTGATGTCGTTCAAAATCTTGAAACAGCTCCAATCCAAGTTCATGTTTTTCAATCGTTCTATATTTGATTGAGCAGACTTTTTCCATCTGCTACAGCACCCCCTTGGTGGAAAGCACTCCTGCAATCCTCTGGTCAATCTGAACTGCCTCGTCAAGCGCCTTGGCAAATGCCTTAAATGCTCCTTCAATAATATGATGACAATTCTTTCCTTCCAATTGTTTTATATGTAAATTCATCATAGCACCATAAGATACCGCATAAAAAAATTCTCTGACCATCTCTGTCTCTAAATCTCCAACCTTCTCTCGCTCAAGCTGCAAATCATATACCAGATAAGGTCGATTACATAAGTCAAGGGAACATAAAATTAGTGCTTCGTCCATAGGAAGAATCTTGGAGCCATATCTGACAATTCCTTTTTTATCTCCTAAAGCTTCTCTAATCGCTTCTCCAAGAACAATCCCTGTATCTTCAACAGTATGGTGGGTATCTACCTCCAAATCTCCGTTCACACAGAGTTCTAAATCAAAAAATCCATGCCTTGCAAACCCATATAACATATGGTCAAAAAATCCGATTCCTGTCTCAATCTTCGCCTCTCCGCTGCCATCTAGGTTCAGCTTTAGTCGTATTTTTGTCTCTTTGGTATTTCGTTCTATGACTGCAGTCCGAGCCATCTTATCTCCTCCGTTACCTTATTCTTCTTTCTCAAATCTTACTCGGATAGAATTGGCATGAGCTGTCAGATGTTCTGCCTCTGCAAATGCAATAATATCCTTATGAATTGGCTCTAGTGCTTCCTTAGAATAATAAATAATACTGGATTTCTTAATAAAATCATCTACTCCCAAAGGAGAGAAAAATTTGGCTGTTCCATTGGTAGGTAACACATGGTTAGGCCCTGCAAAATAATCTCCCAGAGGTTCTGAGCTATATTCTCCAATAAAAATAGCCCCTGCATTGTGAATCTTGGTCATCACCTCAAACGGATTTTGGGTTACAATCTCCAAATGCTCTGAAGCAATGGCATTGGCTGTCTCAACTGCCTCCTCCATTGTCTCCGCTACCAAAATATAGCCAAAGTTTTCCAAAGATTTCTCCAAAATTTCTTTTCTGGAAAGCTCCTTCACAAATAAATCTACCTGTTTAGATACATTTTGTGCCAGTTCTTTGCTGGTAGTCACTAAAATCGCAGAAGCAAGTTCATCATGTTCTGCCTGAGATAATAAATCTGCTGCTACAAATCTTGGATTTGCTGTCTCATCTGCCAGAACCAAAATCTCACTTGGCCCTGCAATACTATCAATACTTACATGTCCATATACTGCTTTTTTCGCCAATGCTACGAAAATATTTCCTGGTCCCACAATTTTGTTGACTCTTGGGATAGATTCTGTTCCAAAGGCCAGAGCTGCCACTGCCTGAGCGCCACCAACCTTATAGACTTCTGTTGCTCCAGCCAGATGAGCTGCTGTCAAGGTCACTGGATTTACTTTCCCGTCTTTTCCAGGAGGAGTCACCATGACAATCCGTTTTACTCCTGCCACCTCAGCAGGAATAATATTCATCAAAACAGAAGACGGATAAGCAGCTTTTCCTCCTGGCACATAGACTCCTACACTCTCTAAAGCTGTCACTTTCTGACCCAGAATGCTTCCATCAGGCTTGCTGTCAAACCAACTGTGCTGGATTTGCATCTGATGGTAATCTCGGATATTCTTCATAGCCTTTTTCATAACTTCTAAAAGCCCTGGTTCTACTTCCTTCATAGCTTCTTGAATTTCTTCTTCTGTCACTCTGATATTAGAAGCATTAACCTCTGCCCCATCAAATTTTTTGGTATAGGCAAAGACGGCAGAGTCTTTCTTTTCCTTTACTTCATTGACAATCTCTTGAACTACAGCTCCATAGCTATCATAATTATTGGGGTCCCGCTTTAGTAAGTCTGATAAAATATTTTCTCTTGTAGTTTTATCTAATGTTATTATTTTCATAATTCTTCACATTTCCTTCTAATTTTTTCTAAGCTTGATATCTAGATTAGGATATCAATATTGACATATCTAAATAAATTGTTAAGGATTTTTATCTTGATGGTTCTTCTTGCAAGACATCCTTTAAACCCTTAATTAATCTAGTAATCCGTTCATTTTCTCTCTTCATACTCACCTGATTTACAATAACTCTTGCAGACAAGTCACAAATTTCCTCCAAAACTGTAAGACCATTTTCCCGAAGAGTAGAGCCTGTCTCTACAATATCCACAATGACCTCAGAAAGTCCCACCAGAGGAGCTAATTCAATAGAGCCATTTAGTTTGATAATCTCTACCGTCTGATGTTTTTTATTGTAGAAATAATCTTTGGCAATCGCTGGATACTTAGTGGCAACTCGTATCAGCTCATGATGCCAAAGTAGCTCTCTTGCTGATTCTGGCCCACAGACACACATGTGGCATTTTCCAAAGCCAAGGTCAATCACCTCATAAAGCTTACGCCCCTCTTCCATAATCGTATCCTTGCCGCAGATTCCAATATCAGCAGCTCCATACTCGACATAGGTAGGTACATCATTAGCTTTTGCCAGAAAGAACCGAACTTGTAGTTTGTCATTTTCAAAAATCAGCTTTCTGGAGTTTTTATCTTTCATCTCCTCACAGGTAATCCCCACCTTTTCCAAAAGATCCAGAGTCTTATATGCCAGTCTCCCCTTGGTCAAGGCTATTGTCAGATATCCCATAGGTGTCAGTCTCCTTTCCTTCTGCCTTTATCCAGAGTAGGGTTTGATATCCCTTCCTCCTGGCAAATGCTTTATATTCTTCTATCTCAATCCTGGATGATTTTCTCACTACCATAGTCTTTTTACCAGTTTTGCGAATTTCCAAGGCAGTTTTTACAGCTTTATCTTGACTTCCTGCCTCATAAACTACCATAGTATGATTGGCTTCCACAGGTACAAAAATCTTCTGTCTGGACATAGCAAGCATAAGTTGGTCTACAACAATGGCAAATCCCACTGCTGGCACATCTTTTCCAAACTGCTCTAATAGCTTGTCATACCGTCCTCCAGTTACAATATATTCCCCTGTCCCATAAGTATAAGCCTTGAAAATAATTCCTGTATAATACTGATATTTGCTGAGCATTCCCAAATCATAGGATACATACTCAGCCATATTGTAAGATTCCAAAATAGCTTGTACTTTTTCCAGTCGCTCAATGGCTTCTAAAGACCGCCTATTGGTCACTATGGCTTTTATCTTTCCCATCTGCTCCAAGCTTCCAAACAGCTCTGGCAATTTAAGGAATAATGTCTTTAAAGATTCTGGAAGATTTCTTTTTGAAATGAGTTCTTCCACTCCAAAATAGTTTTTATTTTCAATGAGTTCTCGAAGCTTTTCATGAGTTTCCTCATCCATGCCTGCTTCTTCTGTCAATCCCCGAAAGAATTCCACTTGGCCTAATTCTACCTGGAATTCTTTGAGTCCTGCTGCTTTTAAGGAGTCAATGACCATGGCAATCATCTCTGCATCTGCGCCACTGCTATCATCTCCAATCAACTCGACTCCAGTCTGGGTAATCTCCTTTAATCGTCCCTGATAGCTAGAGTTATTGATAAATGTCCTCTCCCTATAGCATAGCCGCACTGGCATAGTCTCATCAAAAAAATATTTTCCCACACACCGAGCAATGGCTGGAGTCATATCAGGTCGCAAAACCAGAGTATTATTGTCACGGTCAAAAAATTTAAACATCTCCTGGGACGTGACACTGCCCCTTTCTTTGTTAAAAATGTCAAAATATTCAAAAGTAGGAGTTTCAATATCTTCATATCCATACAGATGAAACATATTGCTGATTTTCTCCTGTACTGCTAACTTTCTGGCACATTCCCCATTGTAAATATCTCGGACCCCTTCCGGGGTATGTAATAAACTTACAGCCATACTGTCTCTCCTGTCATTGTTGTATACTTTATACAGAAAATATTTTGCCTAAAGGACAACTAATTTCTGTATAAACCTGCCTTTCATTTTACTACATTTTTTTGGATTATACAATGAAAAAGAGTCCTGTTTGTCAGACTCCTCGTTTAGCCCCCAAAATATCCTTTGACTGACAGCAATGAAAAAGGAGTTGCTGTTTCCAGATTTATCATCTGCGTCACAGCAACCCCCACCAATTACGCTAAGTCGGAGATTACATCTCACCTAAACCAGATTCGATTGCTTTGGAGATAGTATCCATAGCATTTGCTTCATCTTCACCATCACAAATCAATGTGATTTCTGTGCCACACTTAATTCCAGCAGCCATAACATTCAGCACGCTCTTTGCAATCACTCTCTTCTCGCCGCACTCAATGATAACGTCGCATTTGAACTTCATAGCTGTTTGGGATAAAACTCCTGCTGGTCTTAAATGAAGACCGGATGGATTGACTACTGTTAATGTCTTTGAAAGCATAATATTATTCTCCTTCTTATCCTTATTTTGATACAACCCTCGTAAGTAAATTTTAGTACAATTCTCTTTCTATGTCAAGTGCGAAGAATATACACAGCCACAATAATTTTGTCGATATAAATGATACTCTTTAGAAAGCTCTATAGACCGTTTATACCCATTTTTTTTCTTGAAATCAGAGGGAAGATATGACACTCCATACTCTTTGCCAATTC
>DEPC01000029.1 GCA_002358555.1 Hungatella sp. UBA3402
CTATCATTTTGCAACAGCTCCAGCATTTTCAAAAACTTTAGTAACGATTAACCCCTATCTATTTGCATCAGAAATTCCCCTTTATCTAAACACAATAAGTTTTAGGGCTATTCTTGGCAAATGGATAGGGGCTTCGAGAAATTGTCGTTTTGCAATCTCTAAAACCGGAATTTTTCTTCCAAATAATTTTTAAGTTCTGCAATAGGAACTCTTACTTGGTCCATGGTATCTCTATCACGGACGGTCACTGCATGGTCTTCTTCTGAATCAAAGTCATAGGTTACACAGAATGGAGTTCCAATCTCATCTTGTCTGCGATACCTCTTTCCGATATTTCCTCTATCGTCAAATTCACAGTTAAAATATTTGCAAAGTTCTACATAAACCTTTTCTGCCCCTTCATTGAGCTTTTTGGACAGAGGTAATACTCCTACTTTTACTGGGGCAATGGCAGGATGGAAATGTAGTACTGTCCGCATATCTCCTTCTCCAATTTCCTCTTCATCATAGGCAGCACACAAAAAGGCTAAGGTTACTCTGTCTGCACCCAGAGAAGGCTCAATAACATAAGGGATATATTTTTCCTTCTTCTCATCATCAAAATAAGCCATATCCTGTCCAGAAATATTCTGATGCTGGGTTAAGTCGTAATCTGTCCTGTCAGCGATACCCCATAGTTCTCCCCATCCAAATGGGAACAAAAATTCAATATCTGTTGTAGCTTTGCTGTAGAAGCACAACTCTTCTGGCGAATGGTCTCTAGCCCTCATTTCTTCGTCTTTGATACCTAAAGTTTTCAGCCAGTTAATACAAAATTCCTTCCAATAAAAAAACCATTCCAAGTCTGTTCCAGGTGAACAGAAAAATTCCAATTCCATCTGTTCAAACTCTCTAGTTCGGAAGGTAAAGTTTCCAGGACTAATCTCATTTCTAAAAGATTTTCCTATCTGTCCAATACCAAAGGGAAGTTTCTTTCTAGAAGTTCTCTGAACATTCTTAAAGTTTACAAAAATTCCCTGTGCTGTCTCTGGACGCAGATATATTGTGTCCTTGGCATCCTCAGTAACTCCTTGAAAGGTCTTGAACATTAAGTTGAACTGGCGAATATTCGTAAAATCATGCTTTCCACAGCTTGGACAGCAGATATTTTTTTCTTCGATATACTGTTTCATCTCTTCTTGGGACCAGCCGTCTATACTGCCTTCTATTGCAATATTATGTTCTTCTATATAATCTTCAATCAGCTTATCAGCTCGAAATCGCTCTTTACATGCCTTGCAATCCATCAGAGGGTCTGAAAATCCGCCCAAATGTCCTGATGCTACCCAAGTTTGAGAATTCATCAAAATTGCGCAATCCACCCCTACATTATAGGGACTTTCTTGTACAAACTTTTGCCACCACGCTTTTTTTACATTGTTTTTCAGTTCTACTCCTAAGTTTCCATAATCCCATGTATTAGCCAGACCGCCATAAATCTCGGAGCCTGGATACACAAATCCTCTGGATTTTGCTAATGCTATAATTTTTTCCATGGTCTTTTCCATTTTTATTATCCTACCTTTTCATTTTATAATATTGGGATCAAAAGGTCTTTTATCCCCTATGAGACTACAGATAACTCCATATTTCCTTATCGGAATACAATATAGGCTGTCCCTTCTGTCACCTGAGCAGTAAATTCATCTTTAAGGTTTACTGCTCCACTGTAATAGAGAATCCTTCCCTCAGTCTGGATTGTTACTGTTCCAGTTACTATTACCATAGGAAGGTCCTTTTTTTTCATAACAGTCTCTAAATCAGTGGTATTGCTTTTTCTTGCATCTGTCCAGGTTCTTTGGGCATCCTCTTCTGTCAGGCTTATAGAGTTGGTTGACATTACAAGGCTCTCTGGGTGATTGGCTGTATCTTGGCTGATATCAGTAAACCGGCATAAATCTTCTGCCGTTGTATATTGATACACAATTGTGGCATTTCCTTCTTCTACCATGCATTCTGCAATGATTACTGGCTCGTTGCTACCTTCTACGCCATAGACTTCATTATATCCTGCTGCCTCTTCAGACGCCATAGCCTTCAGTTCCTCTGCATTGTATCCAGTATCTGATGGGTCATAACTTTCTGTTAATGCTGTATACAGTCTGCCATCTCTTGTGACATAAACTGCATCCTGCTGGGGTGGAAATGTACTGGTTTTTCCTGATATGCATCCAGAAACCATCAACCCTGTGACTATGGCAAATGCCGCTGCTTTTGCCTTTTTCATATCTTCCTCCTATTTCGCCAAAACCTTGCAACATAGCATTCGATTTTCCTTTGCTCTGCTTTATTGGACAGTATACCCTTTTTCCAATTTATTTTCAATAGTTTTTCTTCTCCACTCCTTATCTGAGCATCTGCAAAATATCCAGAGAATGAAATTCTCTGTCTATGTACCTAGATTTATTGATATCTACACATTTGCGAAATTCCTCAAAAACTTCCTCTGTCACCACAAAGGTATAAAGCTTTTCTATAGGAGACTTCAATACATATTCCCAGGTATAATTGGCTGAATCACTTACACAAATCGGCGGTTTCTCTGTATATTCTCCATGAAAGACCATAGCTTTCAGCTCAAATACCCGCTGAATCAGCTTATTGGGAATCTGAGGTTTTAAAAGAGCTCTCAAAGATTGGTATACCAATAAAAGCATTCCCCTTGCTTCCATATTCTCTCTGGTATAATAATCTGCCATCTCCAGAAAATATTGTCCATAACAGGCACCTTCCAGATTTTCTGCCAATTCTTCAAAATACTTAGTAATCTCTGCTCCTTGCAAAGTATATGCCTCTCTGCCCTCATATAGCTTAAATATTCCAAAAGCAAAGGGTCTGCTAGGTCCCATGAGGTTGCTGCCTGGACGCTTTGCTCCTCTGGCAAAAACGGTAATCTTGCCTCTCTCCATAGTCAGCAGCACCAACCTTTTGTCATATTCTCCAACAGAGGAAGCCTTTATCACCATACCTGTCATTTCCAGAACTTCCCTCATGAACCCTCCCTTGTCTAAAAAAGTCCCTGCAAGGGACATCTACAGTGTTTAAGAACGCTTGTGGCGGCGTGCGGCTCACTGCCTATAGCAACATGGGTCATCCCTATCTGATATATCGAAAAAGCAACCTTGCATATGGCAACTACCAGCTTTGGAAAGGCTCCTGCAAATACAGACCAAGCAAAACTCTTTCCAAAGCATACCTTCTGCCCCAATCACAGATTTTGTCACTTTCTACTGAAAATACCCATAATTTTTCATATAAAGCTCACTATCCCGCCATTCTTTCCTAACTTTTACCCAAAGCTGCAAGTTCACCTTAGCTCCCATAAGATTTTCAATCTCAATTCGGGCAGCAGTTCCAATCTTTTTGAGCATGCCTCCACCTTTTCCAATAATAATTCCTTTATGAGAATCCCTCTCACATACAATATTGGCTTCGATATCAAACATACCATTTTTCCGTTCCGTCATGGATTCAATGGTCACTGCAATTCCATGAGGAATTTCCTCCTCCAGAAGTCTTAAAGCTTTCTCTCGAATCAGCTCGGCGGCTATCTGGCGCATAGGCTGGTCTGTTACAGTTTCCTCATCATAATATTGAGGGCCATAAGGCAGATATTTAAAGATTAGTTCTGTCATTTTACTGGTATTTTTATCCTTTAAAGCTGACACTGGAACAATCTCTGCAAAGTCACATACATTCCTGTAAGCTTTCATATAAGTTAAGACATTCTCCTGATTTTTCACAGTATCAATTTTATTGATTACTAAAATGATAGGAGTTTTTACTTTTCCCAATATCTCTGCAATATGGCGTTCTCCAGCTCCAATAAAAGTGGATGGCTCTACTAGCCATAAAATCACATCTACCTCTTTTAAAGTTCCTTCTGCCACATTGACCATATACTCTCCCAGTTTATTTTTAGCTTTGTGTATTCCTGGAGTATCCAGAAAAATAATCTGCCCTCTGGAATCCGTATATACTGTCTGGATACGATTCCTGGTAGTCTGAGGCTTTTCTGATGTAATCGCAATCTTTTGACCAATCAAATGATTCATCAAAGTGGATTTTCCTACATTCGGCCGTCCTACTAAAGCAACAAACCCTGATTTAAAATCTTCCTTCATCTAGTTTCTTCTCCTCTGTGTAAGCTGCCAGGTCAACTATTATATAAATTTTTTGTCTCTCCAAAGAGGTTATGGTCAGACTCAATTTTTTCCTCATTTCCAATAGTACATAAACTGCCTGTATCCAAAATTGCCTTTATCATTCCTGCCAAAGCCCGAATATCCTTTGGCTGAGCCTTGAGAATCTCGTCCCTCTCCTGCTGCAGCATCTCATTTGTCACCCCTGACAAATATCCTGATAATGCCCTTGAGCCCTTATCAGCCGGTGTAAATGGAGTATCCAAAGCGCTGATGGTTCCAATAACATACTTTGTCATATCTCTCTCATCCACATCAAACTGTTTTAAATAATCCACTATTTTGTCATAAACCTCATAGGTTCTGGACACTTCTGGGTCTCGATAAGATACAAAATATCCCTCTCCAGACCTGCCAAAGCCACTCATGCAGCCATAAGCTCCTCCCTTGACTCTTAAATTTAACCATAGATAATCATAGCTTAGAATCAATTTTAAGATACGCAATGCCCCTGTATACTCATACCCTTTATCTCTGAAATTTCCACATCTTGCCACATAGTTTACCTGAGAGGAAGTCTTAAAGCCCTCGTTTTTATTTTCCTTTTCAAAAGTAAAGCTATATTGTTTTTTGCTTCCCTTGGGCAGCTTCTCAACTAGCTTTTTCATAGAAGCTTCCAGCGCAGCAAATCCCTTCTGGTCAGCAGTATAACTGATTAACATATTGTCCACAGTAAATAATTTGGCAGCTACTTCTTTTAGCTTTTCTATTAGTTTTTCTGCATCCTTATCAAAACTGCTCACCACGTTTTCTAAGAACTGATAAAATCCAATTCCTCCAGTACAATCATTAAATGCAGAAGTAGGTGAAAAATAAGAGCTTGCTCTGGATACCGCTGCACTGTGACTGGAATTTTCAAGCTTCATTCTGGACCTGGACTTTGTCTCTCTTAAGATTTCTCTTAGTCGCTTCTGGTCCTCCAGTTTTGATGATGTCAGAATTTCTCCAATCATCTCAAAAGCAAAATCTAGTTTTTCATATAGCACCCTAGCATCTGCTGCAAATACCCCAGTAAATCCAGGCAAGTCTTTTAAGTCCACATAAGCTGTAGTTCCAAATCCGATTCCTCCACTGTTTAGATGGATTTCACTGGTCAAATCACTATAGCTGTAATGCTCTGTATCTACATACCCCAAGATTGCTTTTAAAAGTCCCACATAGGGCAAGTCCTCAGAAGGAACTCTGTCTGTATGGAACAGCACTTTCAAATAGCCGATGCCTGCGGTAAACATCTCATGGTGAAGAACTAAGACATCGTTCATAATATATTCTTTCCAGTTTAGTTCTTCTGCTTTTGTGCCGATATCTGACCGTTTTAACATGGGAATCAATTCCAGTTCCTCTTTAGAAGAAGGAGTATCCTGATATTCCTTTAATTGCCTAGTCTGCTCTACAATCTTCTTTACTTCTTCCCTGGAAAGACTTTCCTTATAATCCTTTAATTTTGCAGCCAGTTTCCTGTCATTTTTGGCTGTAAGATTTTTCTCTGGCTTTACTACCAAAATTGCCTCAAAAGGATTATCCAACAAATATTTGCGAATTAATCCCTCAAAATATCCATTTTTCACTGCTTCCTTCAGGTAATCAAAGGTTTTCTGATACTCTAGATGCATCAGAGGGTCGCCTCCATACAGCCAACTATCCAGGCTCTGAAGGCCATACATCAATCCTTTGGGCGTGGTTCCATAATCTGCTTCCCGATATTTAAACTCTGAATAATTCATTCCTGCCAAAAGGCTTTTCTGATTAATGCCCTGGTCTGCCAATTTTCTGAGAGTTCCCTTGACAACAGTCAGAAACTCGCCCTTTTGCTCTAATTTTGCTCCCTTAGCAACCACAGAAAAATAGGGCTGTAAGATTCCGCTGTCATATCCTCCAAAAATATCATGGCCAATACCTGCATCCAAAAGCGCCTGTTTTAAAGGGGCTCCTGGTGCATCAATCAAGGTATATTCCAAAATCTGAAAAGCAATATAGAGTTGAGGATCCAAATCCGTTGCCACAACATCACTGACAGACAGATAGACGCCGCCTTCCTCGTTTTCTTCTTCAGTAATCGAATAACTAATTTCTTCACACTTTGGAGCTTCAAAAGGATTTTGCATAGCAATCTGGGAATTTACTTCTTTTCTCTCATACTGTCCTAAATACTCTTTATCAAGCCATTCCAGCTTTTCTGCCATATCCATATTTCCATACAAATAGATATAGCTATTAGATGGATGATAATAAGTCCTGTGAAAATCCAGGAATGCCTCATAGCTGAGCTTTGGCACATCTTTGGGGTCTCCTCCTGACTCAAACCCATAACAGGTATTGGGGAACAGCATTTTCTGAGTATATCTTTCCATAACACTTTCTGGGGAAGAAAATGCCCCCTTCATCTCATTATAAACGACCCCATTATATTTTAGTTCTCCATCTTCTGACTCCAGCTCATAATGCCACCCCTCCTGCATAAAAATCTTCGGTTCTCTATAAATATTGGGGTGCAGCACGGCATCTAGATAGACATCCATCAGATTCTGAAAATCTTTGTCATTGGTGCTTGCCACTGGATAGACAGTCTTATCTGGATAAGTCATGGCATTTAAAAATGTATTTAAAGACCCCTTGACCAATTCCACAAAAGGGTCTTTTACTGGAAATTTTTCTGACCCACAAAGCACACTATGCTCTAAAATATGGGCTACTCCAGTATTATCAGAAGGAGGAGTCCGAAACCCAATGGAAAATACCTTATTCTCGTCATCATTGGACAATAAAAATAACCTTGCTCCACTTTTCTTATGCTCCAAAAAATAAGCAACAGAATTCAGTTCCTCTACTTTTTTCTCTCTCAAAAATTTATAAGCATCTAAATGTTTCACATCCATCTTCATATCATTTTTAAGTTGCATCCCCACGTTCTTTTGGTGGAAAGGCAACTCCTCTCCTTCCTTTCCTGATAAACTATCTCCTATTACCTTCAACAAGTTTACCACAATCTGGTAAGAAAAACCATTCTATATTAAATAGTAACCCCAGCTTTTTCATATTAAAAGTTATTCAGCAAAAAGTAACTCATAAAAGAGTAGAATTTCTTCCCTATAAAGGTTTCCCCACTCCTCTTCTTTATATGCTACTTTCCTTTGCCGCCAACAAGTTAATTTTAAACCTTGCATCTAGGATATGCCTAGCTTATAACTTACAATCCATATATTATCTAACTTTCAATTTCTACATATTCCCCATGAATTTGTCCTTCAATATAGCAGCACATTCTCTCACGCATAGATGCAGAAACAAAACCCTATCTGAACGTGTACCAATACCATAAATCTCTTTAATTCCCCATTTCTGTGCAATTTGTGTTGCCCGAAATACATGGAAGTTGCTGGTCAACACTCCTACTTGAATCGGTTTATCCTCTGCCACCATATAAGGTCCTGGTGCTTTGGATTCTTCGGTATTCCATACCTTTTTTTCGTCCTGTTCCTTCTCCATTTTATCAATCAGCACCTTGCTGTATGCAATATTTTCTACAGTGCTGGTGGATTGCTGTTCCAAAACCATCTGTTTTTCTGGCACCCCATTATATCGCAAGTATTCATACATCATCTGTGCCTCGCTGGTTGGCTCATCCTTTCCTTGTCCTCCTGATAAGATAAAAATCGTATCTGGATTTTTCTGACTGTACTCAATGGCCTTATCAAGACGCTTCTTGAGAGAATTGCTGATACGCCCCTCCTCCACCTTTGCTCCCAACACAATCACATAGTCCAGATTTGGCATATCAGAGGATGCCACTCCCAAAAATACCAATGTCTCCACCACACAGAAGATTATCACAGATGCCCAAAAAAAGGTAACAGCAGACACAGGCACCCACATAGGCCATCGTTTAGGATGCAATCTTTCATATAATGCTCCCATTGTCATCACAAGCAAAAACACTCCAGCCAAGGGCCAAAACCAGGCAAATGATGTGGAAAATCCAGAATAGAACACAATAATTGCATAATAAATCAGGCATAAAATTGCTCCAATTCCTGTAATCCACATCATTTTTCTACCCTTCCTTCCTTCTCAAAATATCAAACTCTTCTAACTGACAATTCTTATCCATTTCCAAATCTATATATAATATCTGTCTTGCATGGGGAGCGCTTTCTTGGCTTTTGCCATCTTCATTCCAGATTCCTCTCACACTTGCCACAAGGTTATGTCCGTCAGGTTTCATCACTTCAATTTGTTCTCCAACAGAAAATTTATTTTTCTGCTCTAATTTTCCAAATCCTCTGCAATCAAGTTTCTCAATGGTTCCCAAATACGTATAGTTTTTTACATAAGTACTACTTCCATAGATATGGGCATCCTCCGTCGGTTTTCCAAAAAAGAATCCAGTAGTAAATTCCCGATTCGTACATTTTCCAATTTCTTCCTTATACCACTCCAGATTCTTCTTAAATTCTCCCTTGCTCCAATCATCAATGGCCTTTCGATAAGCTCTTGCCACGGTTGCCACATATAAAGCTGTCTTCATACGTCCTTCCACTTTAAAGCTGTCAATTCCTGCCTCCAAAAGCTCTGGAATATATTCTACCATACATAAATCTTTAGAATTAAAAATAAATGTCCCTCTGTCATTTTCATAGACAGGCAGATATTCCCCTGGTCTTTTTTCTTCCACAAGGGCATATTTCCAACGGCAGGGATGAGTACATGCTCCTTGATTGGCATCTCTTCCTGTAAAAAAATTGCTCAATAGGCACCTTCCAGAATAAGAAATACACATAGCTCCATGAACAAATGTCTCAATCTCCATATCATTTGGAATCTGTCTGCGAATCTCTCGAATTTCTTCTAAAGATAATTCCCTTGCAGTAACTACCCGCTTAGCACCTAAATCGTACCAGAACTTATAGGTTCCGTAATTTGTATTATTGGCCTGGGTACTGATATGGATATCCACCTGGGGAAGAACTCTCCTAGCTATCATAAATATTCCTGGGTCTGAGATAATCAGAGCATCCATCTTCACTTCCTTTAATTGGTGAAAATATTCCTCCACCCCTTCCAAATCCTGATTATGCGCCAAGATATTTGCAGTAATATACACCTTAGCTCCATGAGAATGAGCAAACTCTACCCCCTCTTTCATCTCTTCAAGAGAAAAATTGTGGGCCTTAGCTCGAAGGCCAAATGCCTCTCCCCCCAGATACACTGCATCTGCGCCATATATGACTGCTATCTTTAATACCTCCAGGCTTCCTGCTGGCATCAGTAATTCTGTCTTTCTCATATACATCCCTTTCATTTTCTATCCCACACTTTTTCTTTTCCATATTTGTGTACACTAACTGCTACCCCATCTCCAATCGGTATAATTGCTGTCTCTAATTCCTCCATATGTTTAAGTTGAAACAAATACTCTCTCATTCTACTGTGAATCGTACGGTCACGCCGTTCCACTCCATAACGGGATTGTATGATAGTTCCGTCCTGAAGTACATTATCCGAGAACAGGATACCACCCTCTGACAATACCCTTAAAATATCTGGCAGCCAATGAAGATACTGTCCTTTGGCAGCATCCATAAAAATAAAATCAAAAGAGCCACTTAAATTTGCAAGAAATTCCTTTGCATCTCCTTCCAATAACGTAATTCTTTCCTGCAATCCTGCTAATTTAAAATTCTCTTTTGCCTCCTTTATTCGAGGTTCAAATTTTTCAATGGTAGTAATCTTGCAGTTTTCTGGCATCACACCTGCCATCAGTAAAGCAGAATAGCCTACGGCGGTTCCTACTTCCAGAATCGCCCCAGGCTTTTTTGCTGCTACCAATGTCTTCAATAATGCTGCTGTCTCTTTTTTAATAATAGGGATATTCTCTGCTGCCGCTTTTCTGGCAATCTGGTCGCACAATTCTCCCTGGCTGGATTCCAGAGAATGGATATAATCCCTGACCCGTTCATTTACAATCATTCTTTGGCATCCTCATTTGTTATCCCTTCCCGTAGAATCAAAATGATTTCCTTGGAAGTCATAGAATTGTTCAGCAGATAGGTTCCCTCCTCCACTGGATGATCGGTTCCTCCATAATCGTAGAAAATACACTGGATTAAAAATGCATATTTGCTTTTTATCACACCAGCCTTCTCCAGAGCAGCGCCAATATCTGCCACCTTCTCTTCCTCGCCAATCGTTACCCGCATATCCATTCCTGGCTTCTGGGCCATGGGCGAAGAACAAAAAATATCATGTCCAAAAGCATAACCTCTAGTAATTCCCTCATATAACATAAGAATTGCCAATGCATATATGATTAATTTCCATGATACTCGAATTATGGTTCCTGTAACTTTATTGATTTCCTTGGTGGTATCACTCATTTCCTATCACCCTTTTCTTTTCTACACTTCCATAATAATCGGAAGTATCATAGGATTCCGTTTCATCCTTTTCCATAAAAAGTCGCTGAGGCTGTCTCTAATAATATTTTTAATCTTTCCCCAGTCACTGACACGACGTTCCAGACAATCCTGGACAGCTTCCTCCACCACATGTCTTGCCTCATCTAAAAGGTCTTCAGATTCCCTGACATATACAAATCCCCTGGATACGATATCCGGCCCTGCAAGCAGTTGATTACTGTATTTTTCTAACGTCAACACTACAATAATAATACCATTTTGGGCAAGGTTTTGTCTATCCCGCAATACAATATTTCCCACATCTCCTACGCCTAAGCCGTCCACCAAGACTGCCCCAGCCTGGACATGGTCAACCACCCTGCACTGTTCTTCCGATATCTCTACCACATCTCCAGAAGACATCAACAGGATATTTTCCTTTGGAATTCCCATAGATTCCGCCAAACTTTTCTGAGCGACAAGATGACGATACTCCCCATGAATTGGAAGTGCATATTTGGGGTGGGTAAGAGCGTAGATTAGTTTTATCTCTTCCTGACAGGCATGGCCTGACACATGGGTATCCTGGAAAATTACCTCAGCACCTTTAATAGAAAGCTCATTGATTACCTTAGATACCGCCTTTTCATTGCCTGGAATTGGAGTAGAACTAAAAATTACTACATCTCCTGGCTTAATAAACACCTTTTTATGAATATTGGAAGCCATTCTCGATAGCGCTGCCATAGATTCTCCTTGACTTCCTGTGGTAATTAAAACCGTCTTCTCATCAGGATAATTTTTTAAATTGTCAATATCAATCAATGTACCATCTGGAATCTTGATATATCCTAGTTCACTGGCTGTACCAATGACATTGACCATGCTCCGTCCTTCTACCACTACCTTTCTTCCATATTTATAGGCAGAATTGATAATCTGCTGCACTCTATCCACATTAGATGCAAAGGTAGCTACAATGATTCGGCTATTTTTATGTTCTGAAAATATTCCATCAAAAATCTTTCCTACTGTCCGTTCTGATGGCGTAAATCCTGGGCGAATAGCATTGGTACTCTCACACATTAGGGCCAAAACCCCTTTTTTCCCTAACTCTGCAAATCTCTGTAAATCTGCGGATTCTCCAAATACTGGCGTATAATCAATCTTAAAATCCCCTGTATGCAGCAGAATCCCTGCTGGAGTAAAGATAGCCAAAGCCGAGGCATCTGCAATACTGTGATTAGTCTTTACAAATTCAATTCTAAAACACCCTAAGTTAATAGATTGTCCATGCTTTACTACTTTTCTCTTCGTATTTTTGACTAAATTATATTCTTTTAACTTATTTTCAATCAATGCCACTGTCAGCCTTGTCCCATATACAGGAGCATTAATCTGCTGTAAAATATAAGGTAAGGCGCCAATATGGTCTTCATGTCCATGAGTAATCACAAAGCCCTTTACCTTCTCAATATTTTGTTTCAGGTAAGTTACATCAGGGATGCATAAGTCAATTCCCAACATATCATCACTGGGAAATGCCAATCCACAGTCCACCACAATAATATTGTCCTCACACTCAATGGCAGTCATATTCATTCCAATTTGTTCTAACCCGCCAAGAGGGATTATTTTGACCTTTGTATTATGGTTCTGCTTCTTATTTTGTTGTCTCAATCGAATACCTCCAATTCTTTTTTCTATTACCTTTGAGTATTATTTAAGGTTATTTTTTAATCTACATTCTTTACAATATCCGTACAGTTTTACTTCGTGGTCTGTCACAGCAAATCCAAGATTCTCCATCAATTCCTGTTCCAGAGCTTCCAATAAATCTTCTTCCAGGGAAATCACCGTTTTACACCCAATACAAATAGCATGATGGTGATGGTGTCTCTCGCTGTCCAGTTCTTCAATCAGCTCATACCTGGCAAATCCGTCATCAAAACTGATTTTATCTACCACATTCAGCTCCACTAACACTTGTAATGTTCGGTAAATCGTTGCCAAACCAATCTCTGGATAATTTCTTCTAGCTAAATCAAAAATTTCCTCAGCTGTAAGATGCTCCCCTGGATGCTCTGCCATAGTCTCCAAAACCAACAGCCGTTGTCCTGTTAACTTTAAGCCCTTTTCCTTTAACATCTTTTTAAATAAATCTTTTTTCATAGTTTACTTCTTCAAATCTACATCTACATCTTCCAACAATTCTGTAAATATCTTAAAAAGATAATCCATCTCACTGTCATCTTCCACGAATTCATAGACAGCTTCTTCTTCCTCTGCTGTTGACATATCTTTTAAAATGTAGCATTCTCCTTCTTCATCATCTTCTTTTGCATCTGTCACTAAAAGATAATTCATTCCACTAATTCTAGTTTCTTCCAGAACATAAAAGCTTACTTTTTCTCCCTCCCCTGTCTCCAAGGTAATCATCTTTTCTTCGTCCATTTATCTGCTCCTTTTTCGTACTGCTTATAATAATAGATTTGTTCTATCTCTTTCCATAGCTTCTTTTTTTATCTAACCTTATCTATCTTCCTACTTTTTCATATTATCTAAATAACTCTGCAAGATAATTTCTGCTGCCACTTTATCAATCACTTTCTTTCGTTCTGTCTTAGGCACACCACTTTCCCTTAATATTTGGTCTGCCTCCACAGTTGTCAGACGCTCGTCCCATAAAATCACAGAAAGTCCTGTTCTTCTTTCAAGCATTTTTTTAAATTCTTCGGTCTTTTGTGCCCGTTCTCCAATCGAATCATCCATATTTTTAGGATAGCCCAAAATAATAGATGTAATCTCATATTCTTGGATTAAAGTCTCAATTCTCTGGCAAGTATGACGCAGCTTATTTTCCTCTTTTCTAGTAATTGTCTCCAATCCCTGAGCAGTAAGTCCCAATGGGCCACAGACAGCTACTCCTACTGTCTTTGAACCAAAATCTAGTCCCATAATTCTCATACCTGTCTTAAATCCTCCAAAGTAAACCTGCATATAACTTTTGGTGTTAAACCAGCCACCCTATGAAAGCCCAATATCCATGCTTCAACGCAAGCAAGCTTGCTTATAGTAACCCTCATGCTCCGCAGAGGCACCACTATAACTGAAAGGGGGTTACTATGCCCTCCGGGGACATAGAATGCAAAAATAACATTCCTGCGCTGTATGCTCTGTGCAGCGAGTGCACAAACCTACCACGAAGAGAAGATAGGATACTTTCATAGTAAATTCATCCAAAACAAAAAACGCGTCTTTGACACGCTTTTTTCCTCTTTTGATGCACCACAATAAATCTGAATACAACAATAAAACCAGATAGCTTAAACTACCTGACCTTGTGTCTCATATGGCCAAACTGTCTAGATTTATCCTGAAACCATAAATACACATAACCTGAAGCCGTTCTTCTTAATTATGCAAATATAGCATAAAGACTATCAAGTGCAATCCCCTCAAAGTTTTTTGCCTTACTGGCTTCTTATCGTACTTTGCACACACGTAGCTATCTTATCCTTACTTGAATATACACAGACAAAAGTTCCTCCAGAATCTCATCCCTCTCTACTTTCATAATGAGACTTCTAGCGTTCTTGTGGCTGGTAATATAGGTTGGATCTCCAGACATGATATACCCTACAATCTGATTCACGGGGTTATATCCCTTTTCGGTCAGAGCCTGGTATACCTGCTCTAAGACCTGGCTTACATCCATCTTATTCTCCTGTACTGTCCTGAAAAACTGTGTATTATGAATATCGCCCATCTGTCCTCACGTCCTTTAACTGTTCTTATTTATTCTATACCACTTTTGTCCATTCGTAAAGAGAAATATTTATAAAATTTCTGTCAATAGCAGTACCTCATCTGTTAGCATCCTCTCTAAAATACCAACAATAATTTTTCCTTTCTTCTTCTCATCCCACAAAATGGCTGCTTTCACATATTCCTTTGAATGTCCAACCAGGTACTCTATACCATTGATTCTTATTTTTTCTTCCATCAAAATTTCACAGCGCTGTCCTAAGAAGCTTCTTCGATACTCCAGAGACATCTTGGCCTCTGCTTGAAGAAGTCTCTCGCTTCTCAAAGACTTCACTGCATCTTCAATCTGCCCTTCCATAATGGCCGCCTTAGTCCCTGCTCTTTTAGAATATTTAAAGATATGCATTTCATAAAACTGTATCTTCTTTGCAAATGTAAGTGTTTCTTCAAATTCTTCTTCTGTCTCTTGGGGGAATCCTACAATCACATCTGTTGTTATGGCTGGATTAGGAAACCATGTACGCAGGATATGACAAGCCTCTTCGTATTCTTCTGTGCTATAATGACGATTCATTTTTTTCAAAATCTGATTACAGCCACTTTGCAAAGACAAGTGAAAATGAGGGCAAATCGTTCTCAAATTTGATAATGCCTTGGCAAAATCCTCTGTAATAATCCTTGGCTCCAAAGACCCCAACCGCATTCTCTTTAATTCTTGAATCTTATCAAGCCGTGTCATGAGTCCTAACAAATCTTCTTTTTCATTTTCTGGAAAATCTATTCCATAGGAGCTTAAATGGATACCTGTCAACACAATTTCCTGGTATCCTAAACCTACAAGTCTTTCTGTTTCAGCTATAATTTCTTCTGGTCTGCGGCTTCTTATTCTTCCTCTGGTATAGGGAATGATGCAATAACTACAGAACTGATTACATCCATCTTGAATCTTGATAAACGCCCTGGTATGGCCCTCTGCTTTTTTGATGCTCAACTCCTCATACTGACGGGTATTTCCAATATCAATGAGATATTCTTCCTTTTTGAACTCATTCTTTGTAAAATAATTCTCTAGAATTTCTATTAATTCTGTCTTCTTGTTATTCCCTATCACAATATCTACTGCAGGGTCCTTCTTAAGTTCCTGTGCAGCAGCCTGCACATAGCAGCCTGCTGCAACCACCACTGCTTCTGGATTTTGCTTTTTTGCCCGATGCAACATCTGTCTGGACTTGCGGTCTGCGATATTGGTCACAGAACAGGTGTTAATCACATACACATCTGCTATTTCCTCAAAACTCACGAGTTCATAACCGGCTTCCTCCAAAAGCTGCCCCATGGCCTCTGTTTCATAAGCATTGACTTTGCACCCTAAATTATGCAAGGCTGCCTTTTTCATGCGAACCCCTCCTATTTTCAAATGAAATGTAAGTCTTTAAGTAACTGAACAATTATGTAGCAATTCCTATCTTTTTCATGCAATCTAACTATTGACTTTTTCTGACCTTATCTGTAGTATTAAAATGATATTATTATAAGCTCATTATCCTTTAAGAATGAGTGGTTTTCTATCATGAACGAGAGATTGCTCTCAAACTATTTTTATTGATATTATATTAAGGAGGTTTTCCATGAAAACAGTACGCATTTCTTTAAATTCTATTGATAAAGTCAAATCCTTTGTCAATGACCTGACAAAGTTCGATGTAGATTTCGACTTAGTGTCTGGTCGATATGTGATTGATGCAAAATCCATTATGGGTATTTTTAGCTTAGACCTTTCCAAACCGATTGACCTTAACATCCATACTGAGACAGAAAGCAGTGTAGAGGAGATTCTCACTGCACTTTCTCCTTATATCATCAACTAATCTTTTTCCAATTTTATCCTTGTTGATGTGGTGGCCAGAGATAACCCTGCCAACATTATTGCCATCTGACCTGCATTTACAACAGTCTTAGCAACACTAAGTTCACACAAATTTGCAGCAGGAATCCACCCCCTTATCTGAGTGCAGAATGTTTGATGGTTGGATTCCTGCTTTTAGCAGATTTATGTGGATTTTAAACAAGTAACATTTCTCTTGATTCAATCGCTGTTTTTACCATCTCATCAATTTTTTCTGCTAATTTTTCTTCTGAATGACGAATTACCTTACTATTCGGTTTTGTCACTGGGTGCTTTGCGACAAAGATGGTACAGCAATCCTCATAAGGCTGGATAGAAGTCTCATAGGTGTTAATTTTCTCTGCAATATCCACAATTTCCTGTTTATCGAATCCAATCACTGGGCGAAATACTGGCATAGTGCAAACCTCATTCGTAGCAGCCAGGGATTGGACTGTCTGAGAAGCCACCTGTCCAATACTCTCTCCGGTAATCAATGCCAAGCATCCTGATTCCTCCCCAATAGTCTGAGCTATCTTCATCATATACCGTCGCATAATAATCGTCAGCTCCTCGTGAGGGCATTGCTCATAGATATACATTTGGATATCCGTAAAATTAACCACATGAAGCCGGATAGGTCCTGAATATCGAGATACCAGACGGGCCAAATCGACAACCTTTTGTTTTGCCCTTTCACTGGTATATGGAGGTGCATGAAAATAAACTGCTTCGATTTTTACTCCTCTTTTTGCAATCATATAGCCTGCCACTGGGCTGTCAATGCCACCAGATAATAAAAGCATAGCTTTTCCATTGGTTCCCACTGGCATTCCTCCAGGCCCTGGAATCATTTCAGAATAAATGTTTACCATATTTCGTACTTCCACATGGAGCATTATCTGAGGCTTGTGTACATCGACCTTCATCTCTGGATATGCATTTAATACAACTTCTCCTAAATCTCGGTTCATCTGCTCTGAGGTCACTGGATATTTTTTATCTGCCCTTCGAGAATCCACCTTAAAGGTAAGATTTTTATCCTGATAAACCTGTCCAATATAATTTATAACTTCTTTTTTCAGATTTTCAAAATCTCTCTCTTTTGTCTGGAACATCGGGCAAATCCAGGCAATTCCAAAAACCCGTTTTAGGGCTTCCACTACATCTTCAAAATCATAATCTTCCTCAGCCTTTACATAGATTCTCCCAGTTTCTTTTGTGACTAAAAAACTCCCCTCTACTTCTTTTAAAGCATGACGAATCTGTTTCATCAAGGCATCCTCAAACAGATATCGGTTTTTCCCCTTAGTACCAATCTCTGCATATTTAATTAAAAATGACTGATATAACATAACTTTTCTCCTTTATCCCCTTTAGCTCCGACGATATCTGCGAAGTACAGGCAATAACTCTTTCAATACCTGTACTGCATAATCAATTTCTTCTGATTTGTTAAACATTCCAAAGCTAAACCTTAATGTAGCATCCAAAAGCTCCTGTTTTACTCCAATCCCCTTTAACGTCCCGCTGACTCCTGGATGGTTGCTGGAACAGGCAGAACCAGAAGATACATAGATTTCTCTCTCTTCCAAAGCATGAAGCAGCACTTCACTTCGGACTCCTTGAAAACTGACACTGACAATCTGGGGAGCACTCTCCCTCCCTGGCTGACTGTTGATGACACAACCATCAATTTCTTCGAGGCGTTTCATAAAATAATCCTTTAATCCATATAAATAATCTACCTTTTCCCTATGTCTCTCATATATTTCTTTGGCAGCTGCCCCGATACCTGCCACACCAGGTACATTTTCTGTACCAGAACGCATTCCCTTCTGCTGACCTCCTCCATAGATGAGAGGTTTTACTTTTGCCTTTTCATTTATATACAAAAATCCGGTTCCTTTTGGTCCGTGGAATTTATGGCCGCTGACACTGAGCAAGTCTATCCCCTGACGTTTGGGACGGATTTCATATTTTCCATAAGCTTGGATCGCATCTACATGAAATAAAATATCTGGGTAAGTTTTTTTGATAACCTTTGAAATTTCTTCCACCGGTTCCACAGAGCCAACCTCATTGTTCACATACATCACTGATACCAGAATCGTCTCTGAACGAAGGCTGTCTTTTAACTGTTCAAGGTCAATATGCCCCTGATGGTTCACTGGCAGATAAGTAATCTCAAAGCCTTGTTCTTGAAGAAACCCTAAGGTATTATAGACAGATGAATGTTCTACATTGCTGCTGATAATATGGTTTCCTCTACGGCGATTTGCCATAGCTGCGCCAATCAAAGCCATGTTATTGGACTCAGAACCACCAGAAGTAAACACAATCTCCTTTTCTTGTACTTTTAATGTTTTGGCGATAATCGCTCTAGCTTCCTTAATATATTGTTCTGCTTTTACCCCTTTGGTATGTTTGGACGCAGCATTTCCATAATCCTCTATCATAGTCTTAACCACAATATCTTTTACACAATCAAATACTTTTGTAGTGGCTGAATTGTCAAAATATGCTTCCATAACCGCTTTCATTCCTTCCGTTTCTGTGGCTTGTCTCTTCCTGAAGTTCTAACAAATATCCTGTCACTGACAAGACCATAAGTCCAGCTGTCTCTGTCCTTAATATCCTTTTGCCAAGAGAAATGGGGGCTACTCCTGCCTCTTGTGCTAATGTAATCTCCTCATCTTCAAACCCGCCTTCTGGGCCAATAAAGATTCCAACCTCCATCTTTGGTTTGATTTGCTCTAGCTCTCTTTTTGTCTTAAACATTCCTTTTGCATGTTCAAAAGGAATTATCCTTCTATCAAACTCTTTTGCATAAGAAAATGCTTCTTTTAGAGACATCACCCCAGTCACCTTGGGAATGATTCCTCGTCCTGACTGCTTGGCAGCACTCTCTGCAATACTATTCCAACGCCTGATTTTTGCCTCTTCCTTCTTTCCTTCCAGCTTTACCACAGACCGTCTAGTTGACACAGGAATAATCTGATATACTCCCAATTCTACTGCCTTCTGGATAATCAATTCCATCTTTTCTCCCTTTGGCAGCCCTTGAAACAGATAAAGCTTTGCAGGTAGTTCCCTTTGTTCCTCATTTTCTGACAAAATCTGGGCAATTACCTTTTCTTTTGCAATCTCTGTAACTTCACAGCAATAGTTTATTCCCTGACCATTGCTGATTAGCACCTCTTTTCCTGGTTTCATCCGCAGGACATTGCGGATATGATTGACATCTTCTCCAGTGATAACAATCTCTTTTTGTCCAATCTGTTCTTGTTCTACAAAAAAATGATACACATCTTCCCCTTATTCTCTTAACATATTTCTCATAGTCTGCGGGCAGTAATTGATACCCATTCTCCTTGATAGGTTGTCTCTATTATCTCCAATTCTTTATTAACAGATAAGGCCTCTTTTACATCTTTTTCCTTTGTGTTGATAATACCAGAAGCAATGAAGATTCCCCCCTTTTTCAGATGAGCTGGAATCTGTCTTTGCAGCAGAATAATAACTGGAGCAAGAATATTTGCCACAGCAATGTCATAACAGTTAGTTCCTGCTAAAGTCTGAATCTCTTTGTCATCAATAATATTTCCCTGAATCACCTGAAACTTGTCGGTTGTAATCCCATTGGCCTGTAAATTCTCTCTCACAGCCGAAATAGCATTTTCATCTAAATCTGTGCCAAAAACAGTTTGAGCCCCCAGTTTCAATGCAGTGATACCAAGAATTCCGCTTCCTGTTCCCACATCCAGAATCTTTGCTCCTTTTTCTACATAATGTATCAACTGCCTGATACATAGCTGAGTAGTCTCATGTTGGCCTGTGCCAAAGGCTGTTCCTGGGTCAATCTGAATCAAAAGCTTGTCCTCATATCCTTCTGGAATGTCCTCCCAGGTAGGCTTGATTAAAAGATTATCCACAGTAAAGGGCTTGAAATATTGCTTCCAATTATTAATCCAGTCTTTATCCTCAGTCTCTGAAGCTTCTATCGTTCTATCTCCCACATCTACAAACTGGCTCAGCTCCTCCAAACCATCTTCAATCTCCTTCATGATACGAGGAAGTTCTGATACATCTTCTAAATAAAAGCTAACTTTAGCTGTTCCATCATCTGGCCCTAAATCTGGAAGAATATCGATAAACATTCCTTTTGTCTCTGCCTCAGTTAAAGGAATATGGTCCTCAATTTCAATTCCTTCAATCCCGATTTCATCTAATAGATTGCTCACTAAATCCACAGCCTTTGTGGTGGTGGACAATGTAAATTTACTCCACTTCATAATCCTCTCTCCTTAAAATGAAAGTCCCCTTAAATAATCCTCAATTCTGCCATAATTATTTTCGTCTCCTGCCATGAGATTAGGGTCTCGACATAACATAATTCGTTCTGTTATTGTTCCAAACCGCTTTTCGATTTGTCGATATTTCTCTGCATCTGTGACCCGTCGGAGTCGATTGCGCATAGCAAAATTAGTTCCTCTGACTTCACACAAGGTACAATTATTTTCCTGTGTGTCATAAACTACCATATCAAATTCTCCTGTGGCATGTTGCATTTTAAATACTTGATATCTATCAGATAATGCTTTTTCTGTCTCCATCAAAACCATTTCTTCAAGCATTCTCCCTCGCACTTCCATAAGTATTCTCTCGCTCAACTCTTTTTTATCTGCCTGGCTGTAGCTTGTAAACCGTTCTCCATTTATCAGGTTCTCCACCAGCATCTGCACTTGACTGAACCTCATTCCTGGCTGAGTAAAAATTACTTTTTCAATGGGTTCTGTTCCTGGTCTGACAGTCTCCGCAGGACATTCCACAATCAAATCTATTGCTACTAAAGCCTCTTTGATTTCTGATAAATGAGTTTTTGTAATGCCATTTGCCTGTTGTCTGCGAAATCGTTCATTGCGGAGATTCCAAACAGCAATCCGTAACTCATGGAAAATCTGGTTTTCAATAGCAATTAACAACAGGAAATTTAAGTTCATATCCTCCAAGACCTGATTGATTGCCCACATCAATTCTCCAGATTCCATCAAAGTACGCAGACTCCCAAACTGACTCTTATCCTTACTTCCTGCTATAGACCTTTGAATATTTCTGCATATCGCACTTTCAATATAGTCCTTTGTAGACTCTCTATCCCGAAACAGAGCAAATGTCTCCATAGGTTCTGTTGAATGTCCAAGGTCTGTCTCATTGTCTTTTTCCTTTGCCAGATTATCTGGGGAATCTCCTGATATTTCTAATTCTTCTATATCAAGCATCCTTGTTTTTCCTGCTCTTAGGGTTCCTCCATAGCGAATATATTCATCAATATTGTCCACGCCTAAAAGTCTGCTGTATTCTCTAAAAGGAATGAAGGTAGTTCTTACTATAATAGCACGGTCAAAAAGTTCTTGGCGCACTGCAAGGCCAAATGCTAGGGAATCGGTTCCTGTAAGTACAATTTTCATTCCCTGTGCGGCATAGATATCAGAGAGCAGCGCAGCCGAATCAATAAAATCCTCCATCAAAGTAACTTCATCAATAAAAATATATTTATATTTCAAGGAATTTAAGCGTTTTAGGTCATGGTTCATGCTCTCCATATTGTCTGCAGCAGTAGTCTTGATATATGCAGTTTTTTTTGCCTCGTCAGACTCCATCTCCAAGATTGCCTGACGAATCATAGTAGTTTTTCCAGTCCTTCTGAGTCCTGCTACAATACAAACCCGTTCTCCGCCCTTTGCATCAAGATATTTTTTAAGCTGTCCATAACAATCCCGTTTCCTATTGCTCTGAATATTCTTTGCCATAGCAAGAAGCTCATCCCCAATAAGTATATTCATCTCAAACTCTTTTTCCTTGATTGTTGAGTTTGCCTTTTTTCGTTCTCCTGCCCGTTTTGTACTCTTAGTTTTTTGGGTTAATTCCTTTAATCGCTGCTGCAATTCCTTGCGTCTGGCAATCTGCTCCTGAATTTCTTCTAATTCTTCCTCTTTAATATATTGGCTTTTAATCTTTCCACTTTCTGTCCATTGGCGATAATACCGAATTTTTCCATGAATATTTTTTTTGGAAATATATCCCACTGGAAGTGCCTCTATCTCCTTTTCCAGCGCCTCTATCTCCTTTTCTTTTGTCATTTCCTCCATATTTGCCCGACACCTCCATCCTCTTTTGTGATTGTAACCTGTAATACACTTCATTGTCAACAGGTTACACTATATTAGCTGAACTCTTAAATTCTATCTCCATAATCTTCCAACAAAATTTTTTTCTTCTTTGCAATAAAATAGTCTTCTCATGCATTATTCTATTGAACAGATGAAAAACAGTTTTGTTTTACCGAAGTTCCTGAAATCAAATAAAACAACTAAATAAACAAAATAAATTTAATTGCGAAATTCCTATTGCATTACACATTACAACCTCAATCACAAATGTTTCAGGGAATCAGGGAAACAAAAACACAAACCGGCAGGCCGATGATTATGGTCTGCCGATTTGTTTTATCCAGTACTCAGCCCTGCCCCCTATTATCTGCCATTTTTTTGCTCAATCGCATCGATGGCTCCAATGACTGCTGACCGAAATCCTTTCTGCTCCAATGCTGTCACTCCTTTAATCGTAGTTCCACCTGGAGAACACACGGCATCCTTCATAGCTCCAGGATGGCGTTTTGTGGAAATTTGAAGCTTTCCAGTTCCCACGACCATCTGACTTGCCAATTGATAGGAAAGTTCTCTTGGCAGCCCGTGAAGCACTGCTCCATCACTTAAAGCCTCAATAAACATAGCTGTAAAAGCTGGGCCACATCCACTTAATGTTCCTGCAATCCCCAGATGCCGTGCATCCACCACCTCTACCATGGATATCTCAGAAAACAGCTCTTTTATTTTCTCAAACTCTTTTTCTGTAAGAGAATGTCTCTCCTCACACAAAATAATCCCTTCCCCAACTGCTACAGGAGTATTGGGCAAAGTACTGATATGGTGAGTTCCAGGAAGCAGAAAGCTTTCTAATTTTTCAAAAAGGATATTTACTGCTACAGAAACAACAATCTTTTCTTTCAAAATTTCCAAAATAGGAGACAGTACTTCTTCTACCAAGTATGGCTTTACTGCTACCACTACAATCTCTGCATGTTCTGCTACTTCTCTTGAAGTTTTGCAGGCACAAACTCCATGTTTATCTGCATTTTTACATAGTTTATCCCAATTCTTGGCACAGATATAAATTTGTTCTGGCTTCAAAACATTTTTTAGCAAAAGTCCCTCCACAATAGCCTGAGCCATATTGCCAAATCCAATAAAACCTATGGTTACATTCTCCATCTCGTTTCCTCCTAACCTTTTATACCTCTTTTGATGTCGTATTATTCGCGCAATACCTTGCTTCCAGTTCAAGGAGAGCCTTCTTTTTATCTAGTCCGCCTGCATAGCCAACCAATTTTTTATTAGCTCCAATAACACGATGACATGGAACCACAATACTAATGGAATTATTGTGATTCGCCATTCCTACAGCGCGGCTTGCCTTGGGATTTCCAATCAATGCTGCAATCTGTCCATAAGTTCTTGTCTCGCCATAAGGTATATTACAAAGCTCCCGCCAGACCTTTCTCTGAAATTCTGTTCCTTGTACAGACAATGGCAACTCAAATTTTTTTCGTCTGCCCTGCATATATTCTATCAACTGTTTCTCTGCTTGTAAAAGTACTTGACAATCCTTGTCTTCCCAGTCTTTTTGGGGTTCTTTTTCTTCTTCCTGACAAAAAGAAATGTTGCAGATTCCTTTGTTGTCTGCCTCTATCCTTATAGAGCCCAGAGGCGTCTGTATTCTTTTGTAATACATCATTTTTCCACTATTCCTTTCCAGCAAACTATCTTTGCATCCAATATCATGGGGTCAGCCTATCCAGTATTTCTTCAAAACACACTCCATCTGTCAGAGGTACTTCCATTTTTATCGATTCTATGATGCAATCCTTTATAAAATCTGCTGCCTTTTTTACTGACTGTTCCAGACAAACCCTATTTACAGCTTCAGCCAATATGATTGACGAAAATATATCTCCTGTCCCACAGCGGGTCTGTCCTACTCTCTCTCCCTCAACTAAAATCCACTGTTCCCTAATACTGCCATTTCTATTTATTTCATAACAAAAGTTATTGATATGACTTTCCTGGGGAATTCCAGTGATTACGACCTTTTCTGGTCCCATCTGTGTCAAAATTCTCGCCATGTGTAAAAGTTCTTCTTCCTTCCATGGTCCCTTATGGTAGGGTTTGTCTGTCAAAATACAGCTTTCTGTTACATTAGGAGTAACAATATCTGCATAAGCTACCAGTTTTTTCATCTCTCTGCACATAGCCTCTGTATAAGTGGCATATGCTTTGCCGTCATCACCCATAATTGGGTCTACCATGACTATGGTATCTTCTGTCCGAAAATCCCGAATAAATTTGCTCACAATTTCAATCTGTATTCTTGAGCCTAAAAATCCTGTTCCAATCCCATGAAAACTTAAATCTAGTTTTTTCCACCCATCTATATATTCCTGCATCCGTTCTGTATAATCATCAAAATAAAATTCTGGATAAGCAGTATGATTAGACAGAATTGCTGTTGGAATGGGACAACACTGGACCTTCAATTTGGAAATAATTGGCAGCATAACAGTAAGAGCACACCGGCCAAAACCAGATAAATCGTTGATAACTGCAACCTTTTTCTGTCTAGAGCTGCCAGGCTTTTGAGGAATATTGTTAGGTTTATTTAAGTTTTCTTTCCTATCGGTTTCTGTAAATAGCATAATCTTCTCTCCTCTGTCAGTTGCCCATATTGTACAATCTATTTTTAAAAGCGTCAACGTCATTTTAAGGCTTTTTATTTTATGAGGATTGTAAATGACAATTTTAAGCCATTGAAAAAAAATGTTGACTTTCTTAAATTCTTATGGTATATTAGATTTCGTGTTCAGCAGATATCTCATATAAAGGGGAATAGTTCAATGGTAGAGCAGCGGTCTCCAAAACCGTAGATGGGGGTTCGAGCCCCTCTTCCCCTGTTATATAAGAAACAGCTAAAGCCTTCATTTAAAAGGTTTTAGCTGTTTTTTTTCTGTAATCACTTCATTTCATCAATCACAAGATTCGCAGAAATTTCTTCTAAGGAACAGGCACTTCTTTATGATAATACTCCATATTTGCATAGCCTTTTGCAAAACTAATATCTCCTTTTCAGTAGCTTCTATAGGTTGAAAATAGCCTAACATCAAAAAAGGTGCCATCATTTTATAGATTAACAGCACCCCTATCTTCTGATAATCTGTGAACCATTTCACGAGATATCATATCTTTATATAGTTCTCCAAAATTTCAAGAACTTGGTCCACATCAATCGGTTTTGCAATATGTTCATTCATACCACAGTCCAGACATCGCTGGATATCATCAGAAAATGCATCTGCTGTCATGGCAATAATAGGCAACTTCCTATCAGTCCGTTTAAGAGACCGAATTGCCACTGCCGCATCATATCCTGTCATAACTGGCATACGAATATCCATTAAAATAGCATCAAAATACCCCTCTGCTGAATTCTCAAATTTCTCCACACAGACCTTTCCATTTTCTGCTCGTTCTAGTTCTAGACCAGTTTCAGACAAAAGAGTCTCTGCAATCTCCCAATTTAAGTCATTATCCTCTGCTACAAGAATCCGTTTTCCTGTAAAATCGATATCCTGTCTCTGCTCTTTATCGTCTTCCTTTTTGTTTTCTGTCATATAGCTGCTGAGACTTAAATATAAACTAGACTTAAATAAAGGCTTAGAGATAAATCCATGGACTCCTACGCTGCGGGCTTCCTCCTCAATATCACTCCAATCATAGGCAGAGATGATGAAAATAGGAATCTCATCACCCAAACGCTTTCGGATTTCACGGGTAGTCTCCAACCCATCCATTCCTGGCATCTTCCAATCCAAAAGAATGATTTGATAGCTATTGCCTTGCTCATAGCGTTTTGTTGCCATATCTACTGCTGTCTTTCCGTCCAATGCCCATTCTGCTTCAATGCCTATTCCCTTCAATTCATACACCGCACTTTGGCAGAGGTCTTCATTGTTATCTACAACCAGCATATTCCAGGGGGGAAGAATCATATCTTCTTCCCGAACCACTGCTTTTTCAAAATCAATCGTAATATGGAATTCACTTCCCTTGCTAGGAGCACTGTTCACTTCAATGGTACCCTTCATAGCTTCCACAATATATTTCGTGATTGCCATTCCCAGACCGCTTCCCTCAATCTTATCTACTTGGATATTTTTCTCCCTAGTAAATGTATCAAAAATATGTTCCTGGAATTCCCTAGTCATCCCAATCCCATTATCTTTTACCCGAAAGTGACATCTAACCCAGGCATCCCCTAAAGGAGAAGGTTCCTGTTTCAAATATACATTGATAATCCCTTCTTCTGGTGTGAATTTTATGGCATTAGAAAGAAGATTTATCAAAATCTGGTTGAGCCGTACACTGTCACAATAGATTTCTTCTGCTATTACATTGCGGATAAAAATATCAAAATGCTGCTTTTTAGCCTGAATCTGTGGCTGTATAATATTGACAATACTCTCCATCGTATCCCGAAGGGATAGCTGATGCTGATTTAAAGACAATTTTCCACTTTCAATTTTGGACATGTCCAATACATCATTGATTAATCCCAGTAAATGTTTACTGGACAAGGTAATTTTGGCCAGGCAATCTTGTACCCGTGCATGGTCATGGATATTAGCCATAGCAATGGCTGTCATACCAACAATCCCATTCATAGGGGTACGAATATCATGACTCATATTAGAAAGAAATTCACTTTTCGCTTTATTGGCTCGAACAGCTTCTTTCTCCGCCTTATTAAGTGCACGAAGCTGACTCTGTGACAGTCTGTAATATAAAATAAAAATAATCAATACTGCACAAAGAATGATGCTACAAACTCCTATTACTGTGTGCTGCCATAGTATTCCTAAACCTCTAATTGTATCATTCAATCCTCCATAAGGCATGACAATAACTAAATACCAATCTGATATTGGAAGATGAGAACAATAAAAATACTGATACCCTTCTTCCACCATGGTCATAGAAAAATAATCCTCGTTACTGTCCATAGCTTTTTGCATCTCATGTAGATATTCCTCTGGTCCTCTGCCATTCAGACTTCTAAGCTGCTCACGAATTCTAGTAAAATAATTGTCCTGGTATTCCTCACCACTACGAATCACAAAAGAGCCATCTCTACGGATAATATGGGAATACATCAGAGAGCTTTCTCCATCTAGTACCAAAGCCTGAATCAGATAATCCATAGGCAAACCTACTACCATAGCTGAGCTAGTTTTTCCGTCTTTCATGGGATATTGGGCTTCTACTGCCAATAGCAAAAGCTTTTCGCCCTGCTCATTATAACCACTGAGGGCCTTTTTACCTCCATTTTTTAAAGCCTCTTTAAGCCCTTGGTCATCATAGGCTTTGATGGTTCCTCCATAGATAGATTCTTGTTCCCCCTCTGCTGTATATAATCCTAAGTACAAAAATTCTCGAATGGTTCCACTTAAAGCCAATTCTTCTAACATCTCATTCCCATAGACAACTGTAGTAGGAGGAGTACGTCTTATAATTCCCTCTACCTGAGATATCTTTAGTTCAACAATCGCATTGAATTTCTGCTGTTGCTGTTTACTCATCTCTGACATATAGATAATACCAATATCATTGATAGCTTTTTGAGTTTTTTCATTCATAAATATTCCAAGCCATATAAAACAGGCTATACAGACAGCTACCAGACAAACAGCACTGGTAAAAAGAAATTTCTTTGTCTTACCCTCCACCATAATTCCTCCGATGATTTTCCCATTTGTAAAAACAGTTCTCTTTCCAACTGGAAATACCTGTCAATACAAAATACTTGTCCCTATTATAGCAAAAAGAATGGTATTTATCTACATTTTCCTTTACTTTCTTGCCATTATCCAAAGTAATGATAATCGTTTAAATACCTAACATGTTTCAAATTTACTGTTGCGTTTTTGACAAACTAACATAAGAATTACTCCTGCTGCTGCGACAAACAAGGAGATAAACTGAGAGGTTGTGAGCGCTCCTACGGTTCCTCGAATCAAATCTCCTCGGTAAAATTCAATCACAAATCGTCCCAAGCTATAGATAATCAAATACATAGCTCCCACTTGTCCGTCCTGTTTTAACTTTCCTGACAGCCAGAGCAGCAGAGCAAAATGCAAAAAATCAAATGAACTAGACATCAACTGTGTTGGTAGCAGTGGAATCTCATTAGGTGCATAAGCAGAATTATGAAAAATAATGGCAAAAGCTCCATGAGTCTCTCTGCCATAACAACATCCTGCCATAAAACATCCAATTCTGCCAAATCCCTGTGCTAATGCCACGGCAGGCAAAATCAAATCCACATATTTTAAAAAATTCAGTCGGTATTTTCTGCAATAAATATATCCTCCTAAAATTCCTCCAATAATACCGCCATAGACTACAAACCCATTGGAGATATCCAAAAGCAGTTTCGGATTGGCTATAATTTGGTCAATAGTAGTAATATAATACAGAAGTTTAGCACTAACTAAACCAATGAGAACACCATATACAGCCAGACCAAAAACATGGTCAGGGTCCAATCCTTTTTTCTTTGCCCGATAATCTGATACAATATATGCCATATAAATTCCTATAGCTATCATCAAACCATATGCATGAATTGTAAACCCACCTATGGAAAATAATTCATTTTTCATCTATACACCTCAAATCAGATTTCTTGTCAGTGCTTCGTATCTGAAGAAGCACTAAGATTACCCTTACAAATATAGCATAAAAAATATAAATGTCAAATTTACTTAAAAGAATATCGTTTCCAAATATGCTCCAGTATCTAATCTTTGCGTTTGGCAATACTATATAACACAATATCATTTCTTTATCACAATCCATGAATCACAATGCACAAAGGAGAGTTTTCATGTTATTATCATGTATTGCCTATGCAGTCATCCCTATATATACCCTTCTTTTCGTCAAAGGAACCAACTGGTTCACTTCTAATTTATCTGTAATTGGAAGTTGGCCAAATCGTCGCACTTCATTCTTTTTTCTAGGAACCATTATTGGTCTCTATTATTATACAATATTAAAAAAACTTCTGGCCAATCTTCCCCACCGTATCTGGGAATCCTGTATTCTTCATACAGCCCTTTTTCTGCTTCTTTTAGCTGTTACTATCCCTTACCTTCCAGACTCTGTTCCTCTTCAGGCATTTCTCCATGTGGTCTTTGCATTTACAGCTTCTTTATTGTTAGGTCTATGCCTATATCTGGTATTATGGCGGCTTTCTTCCATCTCAGAAGCAGCCCACAAGATTCTGCGGCCTTATCGTATTTCTATGGTTGCCATTACATTTATCAGTGCAATGCTGTTGCTCATAGCAGGCATCATCAGCAGTGCTCTGGAAATCTTTTTCATTATCACCACCACAATTTTAGTACAGAGATTATATGTACTTTCCTCTTGCATTTTTTCAAATTAGGGTTACAATTTAATAGTACTCTTTATTAAAAACAGGAGGAATAAAATAATGAATGCTATTATGGAAAATTTGTTAACTAGACGAAGCACTCGTGCTTTTCAAGACAAAGAGATTCCCAGACAAGAGCTGGAACAGATTCTCAAGGCTGCCCAATATGCTCCAAGCGCCAAGAATCTTCAAACCTGGCAGTTCACGGTAGTATGCAACCGACAAAAGATTCAAGAGCTGGCCACTGCTATTGGAAAGGAACTTGGTCGTGAAAACTATGATATGTATAATCCCCAGGTCATCATCATCACATCCAATACCAAAGATTCCCGATTTGGTATTGATGACAATGCCTGTGCTCTGGAAAATATTTTCTTGGCAGCCCACTCTTTTGGTATAGGTTCTGTCTGGATTAATCAGCTTCGGGATGCCTGTGATGCTCCTGCTGTTCGCAAGCTTCTTGATAGTTTTGGCATACCTGCTGACCATACGGCTTATGGCATTGCTGCATTAGGTTATGCAGCCGCCCCAAGTCCTAAAGATGTGGTTAAGACAGGAAAAGTTGTATTTGTAGAGTAGAGGATAAGCGCTCAATGACTACAATCATTATATCAGACAAAGCTGACTCCCGCCCCTAGGCGGTGAGCAGCCTTCCTGTATCTAAGTTTTATCCATTTGTTAGCAAAATCTCTTTTGCATCGAGATATCCTTGCTCTATGCGCCTTCTAGCTCCCTCTGCTGAAAAATCCAAGGTTCCTGTGACAAAATCGCCTTGGTCCTGTGATGGAATGATTTGAAGTATGGAAGCACCTGGAAAATCCATTTCATCTATGATACTGCGTCTGCTTAGATGAACCACCAGAAAATCTCTGTAACCTGCATGATATAGAGGACGGACAGGCACATTATCTTTAAGTCCTCCATCAAGATACAGACTTTTTCCAAATCGCACTGGACCAAAAATACCTGGCAATGCAGAGGTGGCTAAAAGTATAGTCTCCATATCATTCTGTTTCATTCCTGTCAAATTGATATAATCCATCATATTTTCTGTTACATTATAACAAGCTAGATAACATGGAATCTGTCTATCTGCAATTTTATTCACATTTAATTCTTGACGTATAATTTGAATTAAACCATCTCTTGAAAACATTCCTTCTTTTATCATGGACTCAATATCCATAATAGGGCCTTTTTCTGCAAACGCTTTCAATTCTTCCATCAAATTAATGTTTCCTGGAGGCAAAATTTTTTCCGCTGTCAAAGTAAGCCATATTCGCTCTGCCCTGTCATAATCTCCCTGGACAAACAAAGCACCATTTAGTCCTCCCACAGAAGCACCAGATACCGCTTGAATTTTTTTATCTATGCCCAACTCTTTCATGGCTTTCCATACTCCGATTTCGTAGGCACCTTTTCCTCCGCCTCCCGCTAAAATTAAGGCAGTTCCCTTCATCTTGATTCCTCTTTCATTTTTTCATTTACTATTTTATCTATGACATTGTTTTAAAATGGCTACTGCCAGAAAATGTTATGCTTCTTGCAGCTTGTCTGCCAATATGATAAAATCTTTATAACTTTATCACAAAGGAGCCCTGTATGTCAAATCTCATCAAAATTACTGATTTTTCAGTGCCAGAGCTAGATATCTATGCACGCCTTACAGAGACACAGCTTTTTCATTATTATGAACCCAAAAAAGGACTTTTCATTGCTGAAAGTCCTAAAGTCATTGAGCGCGCCCTTGAGGCAGGCTACCTACCATTTTCTTTTTTAGTGGAAGAAAGAGAAGTCCCCCAGGCACAAACGATGGCCTGTTGCTATGGAGAAATTCCCATATATTATGCAGAACTTCCTATTTTGACAAAACTTACTGGATTTCATCTGACTGGCGGTATCCTTTGTGCTATGTACCGAAAGGAACTACCAGATGCTAAAGATATCTGCAGCAATGCCAGGCGGATAGCCCTTTTAGAGCATATTATGAATCCTACCAATATTGGTGCTATCATTCGCTCTGCTGCCGCCTTATCCATAGATGCTGTACTTCTTACCCCTTCTTGCTGTGACCCTCTCTATCGGCGTGCTATCAGAGTTAGCATGGGTACTGTATTTCAGATACCATGGACTTTTTTAGATGATAAAGCTCCTATACCATTTTTAAAAGAGCTTGGCTTTACTACTGCTGCCATGGCATTGAATGATGAGTCCATAAGTCTTGATGATAAAGTTCTCATGGAACAGGATAAATTAGCTATTGTTCTTGGCTCGGAAGGGGAAGGATTGGACCCAAAAACAATAGCTGACTGTGACTATACCGTGCGCATCCCTATGTCCCATGGCGTAGATTCTCTTAATGTTGCAGCAGCCAGCGCTGTGGCTTTTTGGGAGGTTAGAGTAAAAAGTATAGCCCAAATGAACACTATATAAATAGATACAAGCCAGGAATCATTTTTATGCTCTTTCTCCCTCATCTAAAACCAATGAGATTACAGCCACATTCTTTCAACCGCACTCTATTTCATAAAAGGCAGGAGACACCAAATTTTATCATTCCTATACAAGCATATCAATATTTGCCCCTGTTAAGAGATTATCTGGCATTTGTGCCTGATTTTCTGGATTCTGCGGGTTTTGCTGTTCTGGTTCTTTTTTCTCCTTTTGTTTCTTTCTCTTTAACTGTTCAATCTGTTTCTTAACCTGCTCAATCTGCTTTTCCAGCTTCTTTTCTTTTTCTACATCATTGTTCTCAGCAGCTTTTCTTTTTTCCTTATTTAACCGCTGAAGCTTCTGTTCCAAAGACTTTATTCGGGAATCATCTCCGCCGGAAAAATTGCTCATGTCAACAGAGGGGGTACCAAAAGACATTCCACTTATTCCCATCATACGATTACCTCCAATCTTTTTAAGTACTCCCTAAATTTTTCTGCTTATCGCAGTTGAATTTTGGAAGATACTCTTTTTCCAATTTCAGTTAAAAGATGTCTAAAAATGTTCCTGGCTTCACTTTTTTTATCGCCAAAAGTACATTTTTATCCATAGGTTTGATGTGAAATATCTTTTTAATGTTGTAAACTGCCAAAAAGCAGCTTAACTTTATAGTTGCCATTTAAAATCGTATTTTCCATTGTTCCATTATGCTGTTCCATCACAGTTCTTATATTACAAAGTCCGGTTCCATCTTTAGGGATTTTTTTAATCTCTTTATCACAACTGTTTTCAATCACAAGAAGATAAAAATTTCCTTTCTTTTTACTCTTGATATGGATATATCGCTCTTCTTCTGAAACATCTTCACAGGCTTTCATAGCATTATCCAATGCATTGGACAAAATAATACACCAATCCATATCTTTCATATCATTATCTCCAGGAATTGTCAACTCACAACAGATGCGAATCTTCTTTTGTTCTGCAATGGAAAGCTTACTGCCTAATAATACATCTACTGCAATATTACCTGTATTGACAGGATAAGAAAGTCCTACAGAAACTTGTTCCAAATTAGACAGATATTCACAGGCTTTATCCTTTTGGTCAGTTTTTAAAAGCTCTGCTAATACGGTCAAATGATTTTTAATATCATGCCGGAAAGAACGGGTCTGCTTATAACGCATCATTGCTTCCTGGATATAGATTTCCTGTTCTGCTGCCTGACGTTCTAACAGTTGAACTTTCTGTTCCGCATGAAGTATTTTTATGATTTTTTCGTAGGCAAATAGCATCATGACCAGACAAATACAGGCAAAAATCTGAAGAAATAAGAGTTCTATATGGTCAACAGCCACAACAGGCAAAATCTCATGAGTATAATGGTCTACCTCTATGACATCTCCATAGAAAGCTTCCTGAATAATTCTTTCCACCAAAGATATAAAAAAAACTGGGATTGTCAGTTGAAATAAGGTCTGCCAGTTTGTCTCCATAAGACTTGGCCCAAAACGACTTAAAATAATAGTAAATGAACAGAGGACAAAGAGTATCCTGCATAATTCTCGCACTGCATCAGAAGGCATAATTAAAATTTCATGCTCAAAGACCATTGGAAAAAGAAATCTATGGCTCAGCCACCCCATAAGTCCATTACAGACATTGAGCAAAGAGAGAATCAGAACAGATATCATCAAAGATTCTGTCCATTTTCTTTTCAGAAAAATAACTCCACTCCCTGCAAGAAGTAGAATCTCTGCTGTTAAGCAAAGACTTCCTGGTATTTGAAACCAAAGCTTTATACCATATAATCCAATAGACAGGGCTATATATAGAATACCTTGATACCATTGAAAAGAACATCTGGAATATTTACAGAAATACAAGAAAGTTATGAAAGGCAAAATAATATAGGCAAGAATACTGGGCAGAACTATATACCATGAAAGGAAATATGATATATCTGAAATACTCCAATTCACCTTCCTTAAACCTCCTTGTCCATATCCTGTATCACCCTTTTCATAAATGCTTGATGATAATTTTTAGAAACAGGAATTTGCTCTCCATTTTCCAATATCGCCTGACCATTGATATATTCCAATAGATAATCTGGATTGATAAGAAAACTGCGGTGACATCGGATAAAATAAGGAGCTGTCTTTTGTTCCACCTCTTTCATTTTTCCATAATAATCAATAAGACCATGTTTTGTATGAAGAAAAATTTTTCTGTTCATCACTTCACAATAGTAGATATCACTGAGCTTTACGGTCTTACACCAATTCATTGTCTGAATAAAAAGATGCTTCTCTGTTTTTAAGCCCAGGCGTTTTAAGCTGCGCTTGAGTGCATGATCCAGACGATTTTCATCAATAGGTTTACAGAGATAATCCATAGCTTCCACTTCAAAGGCATCCAACATACATTCTGTTAAAATAGTTACAAATATCAAAATTCCTTCAAATTCCTTCTGCCGCAATGCCTTTGCCAATGTCACCCCATCTAGACCTGGCATCTGAATATCTAGAAAAATCAAATCAAAATCCAAGGGAGAACATAACAACTGTAATGCATTTGCATAAGTAGTTATTCGGAAAGGTTCTCCCCATTGCTCTAGCTTTAAAGAAACCATCTTCTTTAGATTTTGACACATGACAGCTTCATCATCGCAAATGGCAATCCTTATCACCCCTGCCTCCCTAATTCTGCTCTCAAAGTTTCAAAGCTCATGGTTCCTCCCATTTCTTCATATCCTCCTACATCATAAGAAGCACAGATTTCATCGGAAACTACCTCTCCATTGATATAATTTACTCCATAAATTCCCAGAGAGCCCATCTCCTCTTCATCAGGGATTCCATTCTCATTTGCATCATCAAAATTGTATGTCTGAATTTCTACAATGGTGTCCATAGTATGTTGGTCACTTACAGCCATATAAGTAGTATATAAAATAGCTCCTGCATAATCAGTATTATAATTTCTCAAGCTGTTTTTTCTGGGAGAATATTCATATCCAGCATTGCCCATAACACCATATACCCAACGGTCCATCAATGTATATGCTTTTCCATCTTTATAAGTGTACAAGCTAATATAAAATCCGTTCACTCCCGCAACTAACTCTGGGATATCATCATTATCAAAGTAAATCAAATGATAGGTTTTTTCCTCTGAACCTTCTAAATTGCACAACCTACTTATGACATCATATGCCTCTTGATAGCTTGAAAATTCTCCATTCTTTTTTCCACCTGACAGATACTTGCGAATCTCAGGGATAGTAAGTGGCGTTACCTGGTTTGAGATATTTTCCGAAAGCTGTTCCTGGGGAATAAAATATTGTTCATAGTTTTCTTTGGAATCAAATCCATAATAGACTACCGCAAAACTGGTATTGCCATAAGTTTCAATCAACATAATATCTGTATTCCCATCAAAATTTACATCATAAAATGATACTGCATCCAAACTGGTAAATCCTTCTTCTTCTAATCCGACTGGAACATATGTCGGAATATCCGTAAGCACATTCCCATCTTGAATGATTTGCATAGAAAATTCCGAATTTTCCTCCGAAGGAGCAAATGGAACAAAAGAAACCTTTCCATTGTACTCACTGAGTTCAACTTCAAAGGTCTGATCAGCAATACTATTTTCGCCAAAATTCTGTTGTTCTCTATCATTTTTAAGTGTTTCTATTGTATGAGTTTCTGTAATAGAGGGTTCCGTTGTAACCATTTTTGTAGTATCAATCTGTGTATCTTCCATAGAGCTATCAATTACTACCTCAGAATAATTTTTACCACATGCAGAAATTATTCCAACAACAGATAACATCAAAAATAATGATGCACTCTTTTTCATAACTTTTTCTCCTAATCACATAACATGTAGTATTTTTGCCACTTTGACCAACTTAGTCCCCCCAGGAATTTTCTTGAGTTCCTGTTCATCTATCCCTTTAAATAGAATCAAAAGTACAAAATAGACAATTACTGCCACCATAATTGCTGCTGCTGTACTTACAGAATTGTTTCCTGCCTTGATACATAGCTGGTAAGTTCCCCATGCTGCTCCTCCCATAGCAGCAGAAGCCAATGCTGGAATCAGAAATGTTTTCAACAGTTCTTGACGATACTTTACATATCTGGCAATGGAGATAGCATTTAATAGACAAACTAAAGCAGCAAAAAGAATATTCGCATAAACTACACTGTAAATCCCCATATGGAAAAATTTAAGCATCACATACAACACTCCTATATGGATTGCTAACGATATGGCGGAATTGATAATAGGCATATTCATCCGATTGATTCCTTGAAGAATTGCATTGCTGACTGTAGAAAGAGAAAAAAACACTACTGCTGATGAGCCTACTGCCATCATTTTAATCAGCATGGTATTATCCATACCAGAAAAAAGGAGGTCACTCACAGGTTCAGCTAACACAGTCAAGCCCACTGCGGAAGGAATGGCAATAATCATAGAAAACCGAATGGCAGTTGCAATTCTTGCATGAACCTGTCTACGATTTCTTTCAGTCATCGCTCTGGATAATGTAGGTATTAAAGAAGATGAAAGGGAATTCGCAATTGCTACTGGAATGTTAAACAGCAAATGATAACGTCCCATATAAACTCCCCATTGAGAGGCTGTCAAGTTACTTTCTCCCAGTTTTTCCATTACATGACCAAATAAACTGTTATCTACTACATTACTAATATTGTAAATGGCACTGCTGATGATAATAGGAATAATCGTTGCAAATAATGCCTGAGAAATCCCTCTATAACTCTCTACCTTGGCTCCCCTATCCCTGCGAGCCTTTTTTCTCATGGTAGGCCGATAGGCCAATGCCAGAAGCATAAAAAATACTAATGCGGTCACAGCCCCTGCTCCTGTACCGATAGCACCTCCTGCTGCTCCAAAAGCATAGGAATACTCTGTGTCATGGAATACAAGGTTGGACTTAACTCCTACATCAAACAACATAGAAGCAGCCACAATGCTGACAATGGCATTGACTACCTGTTCAAACACTTGGGACACGGCTGTTGGTATCATAGTAGAATGTCCTTGGAAATATCCTCTAAGCACTCCAAGATAAGCCATAATCCATATAGTAGGTGCCAAAGCTTTTAATGCATAGGAGCTGTAAGGCATCCGTATAATCTGACTGGCAAAATAATCGGCTCCAAACCATAAGGCACAAAATCCAGCCATGCCAGCTATCGTTGCATAGAACATGGCAGCCCGAAATATCCTTGTTGAAGTGCGATACTCTCCTTTTGCCAATCTGGCGGAAACCATCTTAGATACAGCTGTCGGAAGACTGTAAGAAGACATAATCAGCAAAATAGAATAAATGGAATACGCAGCATTATAATAGCCATTTCCATTATCTCCAATCTTTCTGGCAAGAGGTATCCGATACACCATTCCAATCAATCGAACAATAATACCAGCCACAGCCAAGATACTTCCCTGAATCAGAAAATTGACCCCGCTCCCAGGTCTGCGCTTTGGGCGGGGAGGCGTTTTGGGAACAGAAAAATTTTCCGTTTGAAATTCTTGTCTGTCTTCTGCTAATCTTCTGGAAGTATATTGTGACTGAGCAGAAGGACGTTCTGTCTGCTTTATTCTCCTATCTGCTGGTTTTCTGTTTCCTGTCCCTGGCGGCAACCTCTTGACATGTTCTTTGTCTTGTCTCTCTCTAGAACTTTGGGCTTCTTGTCGAATAGTTTTTTGAGTTCTATTTGACTGCCTTTCTTTCTCATTTTGGATTTCTCTGCCAGACCTTTTTCCTCTTTCCTGTGAGGTTTCTCTGGCAGATATCGGTTTGTTTTCCTTCTGCCTTTCGCTGTTTAATTTCTGTTCTTTCTCTTTTTTATCTTCTTGGCTGTTTCCTTGGTCTATCGGTTTGGATTCTTTATCAGCTTTCTGGTCTGCTCTTTCTTGCTGACCTTGGTCATTGATTCGACTTCTGCCTTTTTGGAAACCTCGGCCATATCTCTGATTAGTATCTTCCTGCTGGCCCTGGTCATTGGTACGGTTTCTATCTGCCGAAACATTCTGCTCAGTCCCTTGATTTCTGGTTGCCCGCCTGCTTCCACCTAGTTCCTGTTCAGCTGCATTATTCGCTTTTTTCATGGCTTCTTGGAGGCTTCTCCATCTGCTGTCTGACTGCCTGTCTCCGATTCCTATGGGCTGCCTGCCTGGCTGCTGTCCTGCCCGACCTTCCATAGCGCCGATTCCTCTGTTTCTTCTGTTTGGTTCCTGGTCTGTCTGACTGCCTGTTCCACCCAGAATTCCCCGATTCCCTCTGTCTAATTCTTGGCCTCCGGTTTTTCCCATAGCCTCTTGATACATTCTTCTTCCTGGCCTGTTTCTAGCCTCATTGACTCCTTGGCCTCTCTGATTATTGGCGGCTTCTCTAGCCTCACGTTCTCCTGATGTTTCTCTCATATTCTGCTGTCCTACCTCCTGCCGCCCTGTATCATTTTGCCTATCTTGTTCTAATGGTCTTCCTCTTCGTCCCTGAGCCATTCGTTCATTCTGCTGGTTAGGCTCCTGGACTTCCCTCCCATTCTGCCAAGATTCTGGCTCTTGACCTGCCAATCTATGTTCATATCCATTTGACAGATGTGATGCCCATTGCCCCTGCTGTCCGCCCCCCTGCAAAGCTCCTCCAGCCTCTCCTGCCCCTTGACTATAAATACTGTTCTGAGCAGACTTTTGTCCTGTTCGCTGGTTTAATGGCGCTCTTGTCCTTACTTGTGTTGGTCTAGTCGTCTTTTCCATGAATCTCCGATTTTGAGAAATCACTAGTAGGGATAATACATACCCAGGTTTTTCCCTGATTCAATGTGATTTCTTCATACTCCGTGTTATAATAGTGTGTTACTCCAAACTGGCCATCCTTTTCCCAAGAAATGGGAATCGCTCTACCGCCAGTTATGTAATAGCCATACTGAGGAGTATGGACATCAATATTTAGGTACTCTGTAGTAGCATAATGTCCGGTTGCACAATACTGAAAAATAATATTTCTAACTGCAATCGGCCCTTCATCTCCCTCATGAGGATTATCATACTGATATCGGTAATATAGCCCATCCTCCTCATGATATTCAAAATAAGGCCTATTGATAGGATATCCAGGAGAAACCCTCTGTGCTTCCAGAGAATTTTCCAGTTGAATCTCCTGTCCATCGGCAGCAAACTGATAATGCCCCTTATAGTCTGGTTCATAATTTTGAGAATATCCTAATTTTTCGATAGCTGTCTGAATTTCCTCAAAGCCAGAATATGCATTATGAGGAGCTTTTCTGTCGTCAGTTCGGTAATAAGCCTTGCTTCCTGCCCCCACAAGGCCATTGATATTGTCCACATTCTCCAGATACGGCTTTGCAAAGGTACTTTGTCCAAAATGAGCATAGATTGCATCAAATTCCCTTGCAAAAAACGTATAATAGGTACGACAACTCCGAACGGAACCAATGCGCTTTAAATCATCATAATCTTCTATAATGGCCATAAAACGGTTCATAGCTCCCTCTACTGGAGCCTCATATACCACAGCTGCCCGATTGATGCCATATTGGGGAAGAGCTTCCTTGTCATTACTCATCATAATAGCTAAGGGCCTTCGGTCTGCCTTCTCAACTGCTACCATCTCTCCTGTAAGATAGCTTCTAATTTTTCCATCTATCTCCACTCGTTCTTCTGGTTTGGCCTCCTCCTTGGTCTCTTCCTCAGTTTCTTCCTCGGTGGTCTCCTCAGCTGCCTCGGTTTCCTCCTCGGTCTCTACTTCCACCTGGGAATCTTCGCTGATCTCCGGAGTCTCATCCTCTGCTGCATCCTCGGGGTCGATGCCAATGTCTGCATCAACCTGCACACCGGATGCCACCTGCTGGAGCT
>DEPC01000066.1 GCA_002358555.1 Hungatella sp. UBA3402
ACAGATATCGCAGTCACAAAAGAGTGCTGGCCATCCTTCTGCTGCTGCTGTTCCCAAATATTGAATCTCCATAATGTTCTCCATTACATTCATTATCTATAATTTCTGTAAGCTCTTCCCTGCTGCAATGGAAGCTTGCAGCAGAGAAAATTTCGTTATGCTCTAGTCATAATCTACAATGTAGTCAAAATCTTATCCAACAGTTTTACTTCCCCTGTCTTCACCAATTTCACATGATTGGGAGCAGGAACCAGCACTGCTGTAGTCAAATCATAACCTGCAGCTTTTATAGCCTCCATATCAAACTCTAACAGCCTGTCTCCTGCTTTTACCTTATCACCAGACTGTTTAAGTGGAGTAAAATGCTTTCCGTTTAGTTCTACTGTGTTGACGCCCACATGAATCAGAATCTCCACTCCCTCATCGCTGACAAGTCCAATAGCGTGTTTTGTATCAAAAAACATAGAAATCTGTCCATCAAATGGTGCAACTACTTCACCCTTTGCCGGAATAATACCTGCTCCTTCTCCCACTACACCTGCTGCAAAGGTAGCATCTTTAATTTCTGTATGTGGAATTGCAATTCCCTCAACTGGTGCATAGATGCAACCTGCTTCTGTCTGAATTCTCATAACAGGTTTATTTTCTATCTCTGGTGCAGGTTTCCTTTCCTTTTCTTTCTCCTTCTGTCCCAGGACTTTCTCTAAAAACATAGTTGCTGCAAAGGCGCTTGCAATGGCAATAGCCATGGAAACCATAAACTGCAGCATACAGTCAGGTCGGATACAAATGACTCCAATAACTCCACAAGGTCCCTGGGAAACAGACAAAACATGCATAATTGTTGCATAGGCAGCTCCAATGCCACCGCCAATCAAAGCTCCATAAAATGGATACCGTAACTTCAGGTTTACACCAAAGATAGCTGGCTCTGTAATTCCCAGCATAGAGGAAATTCCAGAGGCTGATGCCATACTTCTCATCTTTGGGTCATTTTTTGACTTGCACATAACTGCCAGGGCAGCAGCACCTTGAGCACAGTTAGCTGCAGCTACAACTGCGAATGTGGGAGAACCTCCTAAGGTTCCGATATTTGCAAGAATTTGGGTTTCAGCTGTTACCAGACTGTGGTGCATACCTGTAATAACCAGAAGCGGATATGTAATTCCATAGATTAGGCCGCCCAACGCCCCAAGGTCAAAGAACAACCACATGACTGCATTTGTCATCATATCACCCACGCCTCTCATCACTGGACCTATGAACAAAAAGGTCAATGCTCCTGCAAGCAAAACAGACAAAAGCGGCGTTACAATATTATCTAGCATGGCAGGAACTATCTTTCTGAGCCGCTTCTCAATAACTGCCAGACAAAAGGCGGAGGCAATTACTGGCAAGACAGTTCCCTGATACCCTACTTTCGCAACAGAAAATCCAAAAATATGCCAGTATGGAACCGTTCCATCCAGAAGTGCCTGGCCATATCCATATCCATTCATCAGGTCTGGATGAATCATAATAGCTCCAATAACAGCGCCTAAAATTGGAGTTGCACCAAAAATCTTAGCAGCCGAAAATCCTATCAATACAGGTAAAAAGGTAAATCCTGCATTGGAAAACAAGTTCACCATCTCTGCGATATCTTTAATCGCCGGAAATGCTTCCACAAGAGATTTGCCAGGAACAAACATCCCTTGAGCAGTCAAAATATTATTGATACCCATTAAAAGACCAGATGCGACAAGGGCAGGTAGAATGGGAACAAATACATCTGCAAGAGTTTTCAATAATTTCTGGACTGGATTCATCTTTTTAGCGGCCTGCTGTTTCAGCTCTTCTTTTGTCATCTCAGTGATATGGGCTATCTTGATAAATTCCGCATACACCTTGTTGACAATACCTGTTCCCAAAATAATCTGGAATTGACCGCCATTATTAAAATTGCCTTTTACAAGGTCAATTTTTTCCAAGGCATCGAAATCAATTTTAGAATCGTCCTTTAAAACAAGTCTCAATCGTGTGGCACAATGGGCAGCACTTACAATATTACTTTCTCCCCCCACACAGCTTAAAATTTCCTGTGCTGTCTTTACATAATTTTCTTCCACGTTCTTCCTCCTTTTTTGTGTCTAGCAACCGTTTTATTGCCAAAACTATTGGGGCGGCGTGCAGGTCGCTTTGCTGATAATTTTCCTCTTATATCTCTACTGTAAATTGCCAAATGAATATTTTATGATATTTATACATGCAGTTCCATCAGAATCAAACACAATACTTTCTGCCTCCAATGGTGTATAGAATAAAGAGGACATTACTTTCTCTCCATCGTTGGCAAATACTTCAACAGAATATTTATCTAATAAAATGCGAAGTTTTAACACTTCTTTGCTATTTTCCTCTTGTATTGGAGCAAGTTCCATCTTTCTGCGGCAGACAACATCACGGTCAATTCCTGAATGTGTCCTATCTATAGTTAGGCATCTCTTTTTATGGTTATACTGCAAAAAAGTCTGGTATTCATCACTTTTTGCAAACTGAATTCGGAAATACTCAAAGTCAAATCCAGTAATCTCCACCAATAGTTCCAAAACTCTCCCTGTGATATTTTTGAGAATTGTTGAGCCTGTAATCGACAAATTGTCATATCGAACCATGTCTGTACGATACTTTTCTAATTCTCTTACTGGCCTTTGATAAATCCTACCATGTTCTAATGTCAATTCTCTGGGAATTGTCATCATTCCAGACCATTGGAATGAAGCTGGTGTAATGTTGGCATCCCATGACTGCATCCACCCAATGAGAATGCGACGCCCATCCTGGGTCAACAAAGTCTGGGCAGCATAAAAATCAAGTCCATAATCAGCAGAAGTGACCTTTTCCCGTTTAAATTGGTGAGATTCTTTTTCATATTGTCCATAGATAAAGATTGAGTTGTTTCCATTATGAAATTCCAAACCTTTAGCCCGCATATCCTGTGGCGAAACCAGTAAAATCTGTCTATCACCAAGTGAAAAAAAGTCAGGACATTCCCACATCTTTCCATATTTATTTTTACTCTGTTCCAAAACTGTCACATACTCCCATTGGTTCAGATCTTCCGAATAGTACATCAAAATCTGTCCGCTTCCATCCTTAGCTCGACTCCCCACTACCAGATAGTAGCCATCATCTTCTCTCCATACTTTGGGATCCCGAAAATCCTCCAGACTGCTTCCCTCTGGAAGACTTTCGCCTGTAATGATAGGATTTTCTTCACCTTTTCTATAATCGATGCCATCTCCCTTTGCAATACACTGCACCTGTCTGTAATAATGAAATCCGTCATCCAGATATCTGTCCATGATTCCTGTATATATCAACACATGTTCTCCATCTACCTCAATAGCACTTCCCGAATAGCATCCCCCCTCATCATAGGACTCTTCAGGAGCCAATGCACAGGGAAGATATTCCCACTTGATAAAGTCTTCACTTGTGCAATGTCCCCAATGCATAGGTCCCCATTTTTTGCTAAAAGGATGGTACTGAAAAAACAGATGATACTGTCCTTGAAAAACGGAAAATCCATTGGGGTCATTAATCCAGCCTGTAGGAGAAGACATATGATAAGCTGGTCGCTCTTCCTTTGGAATATCATGGATTTGCTTTTTTTCCATTCTGCGAACTTTTAAAAGCTGTGCATTCACTGATTTGTCCATAGTTTCCCTCCATTAGTAATCGGTTTTGGTACTGGTTAAGTAACCGGTAACTTTATGTTTCATATTTTATCACTGCTCCTCACACTTGTCAATCATGGATTTTACATTTTGGCATTATCAATAAACAAAACTGGTCTTTTCTATACAAATGTTACAAAATCGGTAACATTACCGGTTATTCTTACAATTTTTTTCTTTTTATGGTAAACTATCTATAGGATTAGTACTATGCTGCAAAAATAGCGAGCACTATATTCTATTCTCTTGGACTTTTTCAATATAGTGTTATGATATGGAACAAAGAGTTCACCTCGCTGGAGTCTCGCGCCGAAGCGTGGCTGTGGCAGCAACCATTTTCTTTATGCGCACAGCCTTCAGAAGATTTTTGCTTTATAGGACACAATTTCCTATAAAAAAGCAATCGCTTCATAACCACAGTTTCGCATAATAAATTGAAGTAAAGGAAATACAAAACATGGGAAAAAAGAATGTAACATTTGATGATATCGCAAAGTACACGAACTTCTCCAAAACTACTATCTCCAGGTATTTCAACAATCCTAACTCTCTGACTCTGGAAAATCAGCAAATTATCTCGGATGCATTAGAAGCATTGAATTATAAAGAGAATAAGGTGGCGCGAATTCTGGCTAATGGGAAAACAGAATTTGTAGGCATCATCATTCCTGACCTGTATATGCATTACTATGCTCAGATGTTATCGGAAATCCTAGCTACCTACCAAAAATTTGGATACAAATTTCTAGTGTTTGAAGGAAATCAAGATAAAACGATTGAACAGCAATATATTCAGGAACTACTGGCTTATAAGATTGAGGGACTTATTGTCCTAAGCCATACAATTACCTCAAAAGACTTGGCTGATTATAATATCCCTGTGGTCACTATAGAGCGTGAAGACCAGTATACCTGCAGTGTAAATACAGACAATTATATGGGAGCAGTCCAGGCCACTAGTCTATTGTGCAAAAACAACTGTGACATCTTGTTCCACTTTAACCAACAAGTATCCAAGACAACCCCTGGTTATCAGCGGATTCAAGGATTTTTAGACACCTGCCAAGAACATAACCGGCCATACAAACTTATTCTGACCAGTTTTGGCAGAACCTATGAGGAAAATGCAAAACGAATTGGTGATATTTTCCAAGAAATGGAAGAAAACTACCAAGGGAAAAAGAAAGGTATTTTTGTATCCAATGACACCCATGCCAATATCCTTTTAAATCTGCTCATACGCAAATATGGCAGACTTCCAGAGGAATACCAGATTGTAGGATTTGATGACTCTCCTATTGCCAGCTCCGCCATCATTCCTATCAGCACTGTAGGACAGCAGATTGGAAAAATTGCATATCAAGCCATGGAACTTCTAGTTATGCAGATGAATGAGCGTAAAAAAAGAAAGCCAGTGCCCTTAACTGAACCTATCCATCAGATAGTTACTCCTGTATTAAAACGCCGCAGTACAACTGACTAGATTTATAAATAGTTTGCTTTTTCAATCTCAAAATAATGTCCATTTCGTTTCTTTTTAAGTTTGAAATAGCTATGAGAATAGATAGATTTAGAAGGTGAGTTTAAAATATTTAAAAGGAGCTAAAACATGCTATAATCCGCTTAAATAAATTGATATTTGGAATCATAATGGAGAAATAAATTAAAATGACAGAACAAGAATTTATTGTAAAGATAACAGAATTAATAAAGCAAATTATAAATATCATTGCTGACAGAAAATATATAGAACTTGCCTCTTTGGTGCAAATAGATTTAAGTTGGAGTTCTTGGCTGGACTTAGAAGAAACGCCAGAAAATGCCTGTTTGGGATTTGGAAAATGGTTAGAGCAGCAGTTAGCAATATGGGAGGAAGATGAAAAAAGAAAATTTATTGTTGACCATTTCGATAAATCCTGTTTAGGAAAAATTAAATTAAACGCAGATAATACATCATTTGTGACATATTTCCCCACAAACTCAGGAGAAAGGTTGGATTTTGTATTTGAAATGGATTCCAGATTAGAGAATAATAACCAAATAGTGGCATCATTTGATATAAATTACTAATTCATCGCAAAAGTACCGAATACAGAGATAACACATATTAAAATTTTAAATCTGCCAGGTGATTGTATGATAATAGATAATTTTGTGAAATTTTTAGATGAGATATTTGTCGAAAATGCTTCAGAAGACTATTGGTATGATGTTGGTGTTGATGAAGTCCAAAATATGCTTAGAAAGTTTTCTAGGGAAGAATGGAAATTACTTGGGAGATTAATAAAAATTAAGTCAACTGAATGGCAAAAGAAAGTAATATATAGTTTTGATGAAAAAGGAAATGACCAGGAAATTAAGATTATCATGGATTTTATTGATACAGATGATAATGAATTATTTGAAATATGTATTGATTCGTTAAGATACTTGATAAATGAGAAAACCCAAAAGCTAATATGGGAAAAACCAGAGTTGTTAGAAAAGATTCAATCAATAATACTAAAAAATAATAGCATAACTAAAAGTATATATATTGACTTTTTAGAAAGAGTTGGAAAACCTTGGACGTAAAAAATATTCAAAATTTGGATAATTAGTTGGAGAATATAGAGTTCCTTATTAGGAATAAACACCTCTCCATCCATATAGGTAAGCAGACCATAGATCACCATAGGGCCCTGAACTAGTCCAATAATTTGCCAACTGGTTGTTGACCAACGCACATACCACAGAACGAGGATTATACAATCTCTCCCTGCCGCTGTATGATATCTATCATACCACTTCTCCAGTTCCTCCCGTGTAATCTTCGGCATTTTTGTTGTTTTAAGGTAAATATCAAAGAGATGGTCAACCTCCTCTTCCACAAACCCAAAGCAATCACTAAACCTTTCCATCACCGTCATGTCATACTCCACAAACATATTCAGTTGTGAACCGCTAGAATATTTCGCAATCGGAAGTACCCCCGTCATATATGTGAACTTCACATACACCTTATCTTTTAAAAGGGCCTTTAGAAAAAGCAGATACTCTTTTTGATTTTCCTCTGTAATAAAAGGCATATGGAAGATAGCGTCCCACTCATCAATTACAAAAATAAACTTTTTCCCTGTCCTCTGAAAAACCGCGGCCTTGTAATACATAAATACTTTTGCCCATCTACTTCAACAACACTATTATAAAAGGTTGAAAATCCCAAGTCAATGGATATGCTCTCATAAAAACTGCGTAAATTTACTTTCGTATTGTCATAAACCCTTTGGGCTATATTGGCACTAACACCATTTAAAACGGCAATGATTAGACAGAAGGAGGCTCTGGTTTCTACATCCTAAGCATCCTGACCGCAGTTTCTATATGAAATTTTTATCACATACCAACCTCCTTCAGCCATTCATCTGGTGTTCTCACTCGCAGCAAGGCACCTTCAAAATCCCCCTTGTTCACTGTAATAATAAAGTCTGCCCCTCTGTTTTTTCCAATCATATA
>DEPC01000035.1:0-19891 GCA_002358555.1 Hungatella sp. UBA3402
GTTTGTGCTTCATGCGTTTAAAGAGATGGGACTAGAATGTTTTGAACCTAATGGGGCATTTTATGCATTTCCTAATATTAAGCGGTTTGGCATGACATCAGAGGAGTTTGCCAATCGATTTTTAAGAGAGGAAAAGGTGGCAGTGGTGCCAGGAACCGCTTTTGGGGCATGTGGAGAGGGATTTTTAAGGGTATCTTATGCGTATTCTTTAAAAAGCTTAAAAGAGGCATTGGGGCGTATGGAGAGGTTTGTAAAGAGGCTGGATTCTTAAGGGTAATAACTGCCTTAAAGTATCTAGTAATCCACTAATTTTAACTCGTTGTGCTAGTTAAAGGTTGCGGGCAGAAGTAACACAGCAATCTAGATTTCCGTGTTCCAGAATTGGTTATTGCTGACTATCTGATTTTAACACGGAATATCAAAATTTCGTATATAAATATTACTGTTTACAAAAATAGATAATTGCAACTTTGCGGATTGGCTGCAATATATGGCCATGGTTCATCAAAGAAAGGATATTGTAGTTTTATAAAATAGACAGTTTATAATGATAGCAATGAGGTATATAAATGAATATTGTTTTGTATGAACCAGAAATACCTGCTAATACAGGAAATATTGGAAGAACCTGTGTAGCTACTAATACTAGGCTTCATCTTATTGAGCCTTTGGGCTTTAAAATCAATGAGAAAGCCAGAAAACGGGCAGGGCTTGATTATTGGGATATGCTAGATGTAGTGGTATATTGCAATTTTGAGGATTTTTTAGAGCGCAATCCAGGAGCAAAGATTTATATGGCTACTACAAAGGCTCAAAAGGCATATACAGAAGCAATTTATGAACCAGATTGTTATTTGATGTTTGGCAAAGAAAGTGCAGGAATTCCAGAAGAAATTTTGGTAGATTACCAGGATACCTGTGTGAGAATTCCCATGTGGGGAGATATCCGTTCTTTAAATCTATCCAATGCAGTGGCTGTGGTGCTTTATGAAGCTTTGCGACAAAATGGGTTTGAGAAGATGGCTATGGAAGGGAATTTGCATAGACTTAACTGGAGGGAATAGATACGTGGAGTCCATAAATTTCAGAATTGAGAAGGCATCTGTCAAAGACTACCAGCTTTTTGCAGATATTATTCAGACTGTCTGGGAGGATATGCCGCAAAAAGAATGGTTTATGGCAGACAACGCAGATTATACGTATCAGATGCTCACAAGCAAAAAAGGAATCGGATATAAGGCGGTTCAAGAAAACAGCGATAAGGTAGTAGGGGTATTTATGGTAGTCATACCAGGTATGGAGAAAGAAAATATGGGATATGATATTGGACTAAATGAGATAGAACTGCCTCTAGTAGCTCATATGGATTCTGTAGCTATTCTCCCTCAATACCGAGGTCATAAACTGCAATACCATCTGATGCAGACAGCAGAGGCAGATTTGAAAGTACAAGGATTTCGCTATCTCATGTGTACTGTACATCCAGATAATTATTATAGCCGAAACAATGTACTTGACCAAGGCTATCAATCCATGGCAATAAAAGAAAAGTACAGCGGGCATCTGAGAGAGATTTTTTTGAAAAAGTTAAATTAACTTTCAATAATAGAAATTTTTTCTTTTCGGATTATATATCTATGGAAAACAAGACCATAAATATGAATTACAAATAATAAGCAACAACTTAAAATCAAATAGATAAATCGAAACTTGCAGGAGAAATACAAATGGCTAAATGGAAACAGCACATAGAATTTATCCCCAAAGATGAAGTGCCAGCAGAAATTCCCAAGAAAATCGCTGTGAAATATTATATCTGCTGGCCGGATGAACCAAAAAAGATTACCAAAGATACTTGCCAGGAAATCATGGAGAAGCTCAGGAATGGCCAATGGGGCGACATTTATCTCACCAACGACCCAGAACTGGAAGAAGATTTCATGGAATTTGAAAGTGGAGATGACCTATTCTTTTTGCAATATGGGAATAGCAGTATGATAGGTGAGGAGGCCGCTTACTTCTCTACCTATGCCCCAGAATATCTAGATTCAGACGAAGAGACAAATATTGCATGCTCTGATGGTCAATCGATTATCCTTCGGAAGTATACCACCACAGATAAGGAAGCCGTGATGACTGCCATGGAATATTTCATTCACACTGGAAAGCTGTGGAATGGCATCTCATGGATGAAGAGCTGGGACGAGTTGGACGAAGAAGATAACTAACCAACTCATAAGATTATTAAATCAGTACAAATTCTATCATTAATACACAATATATTTATTATATTTCGACTTTTATACATTAGAAATATAGTTGTAAAAGGAAGTAGAGATTTTGCTTAGCTATCAGCTATTCATCCATAGACATGTGAACTAAATGCGCAACTGCAATTTCGTCATCTTCTCGAAATCCCTGCGCTGACACTTGGATGTCATATACATACTGAGATTTTAGCCCTAACTCTGCTGCAATTTCCTCCACAGTTTTTCCATCCTTAGCTAAAAGCAGCACTTGATGCACATCTTCAACAATTTTATCAATTCGTGCCTTTTGTGCTGCCTGTACTTCACCAAAAGAGGAATTTTCAGATGTTTCCTCGTCCATAAAATCCTCTATCCTAAGTTCTGGCATTTCATTATCTTTTTGATAATAGTCATCCATCAATTCCCAGTCATTCTGTGGTATATTCTCTATTTCCATAATCGAAAGTCCTCCATTTTTATTCTTTGTTACTTGTATCTCCCAAAATTTCTTCACATCATATCTTAATCAAATGATAGGGAATCCGACTTTTGGTTAGCATCTGCCCCTCCCTCTGATGACAAGTAAAGAGAATCATTTGTCCAGAGCCATAAGTAGCATACAGCCATTCCAAAGTACTTTTCAATCTATCTTCATCATAAAGTACAAAACTGTCATCAAACACCAGGGGCATTGATTCTCCATATTCACTTTGAATTAGTTTTGCAGTCGCCAGACGCAAAGCTAAATAAATCTGGTCCATAGTCCCGCTGCTGACCTGTTCTAAAGGAACTAACCTTGTAGGAGTATTCATAAAAGGATTGAGATTTTCATCAATACTCATGCTGATGTACACTCCTCCAGTAATCCCTTTGATGAAGTCTGAAGCAGTTTTATTTAAGTAAAGTCCAAAGGAATCTCTGATGGAGGATGATAATGTGGTCATCGTTTCCCCTGCCAAATTAATAGCAGCGATTTCCTGAGAAATCTTGTTATTTTCAGCCAAGGTATGACTCAAAATTTCGATTTCTGTTTTATAATCTGATAACAGCTCCAGCTTTTTTTCTAATTCCCATTGAAGTTGCTGCTGCTTTTCAATAATTTGGCTGAAATTGTTCTGCTTTTCCTGTAATGAGATGATTTCGTCAGCTAACTGATTGATGTTTGTTTCGTATTGGTCTGCGGCAGTGCTGAGTTGCATAAATTCTGCCATCTGTGCCTTGAAACTGTCCATAGCCTTTGAAGAAATCGTCCCATCTCCTAGATGTCTGGAAAAAGATTCCTGTAGAACTTGGGAGGAAAGAGTAAGTTCCTTTTCAAGCTGATTTCTTTTCCAAAGAGAGAAAAATCCTATTACATACAGCAATATGGAAATCGTAGCCATAACAGCAAAAACTGCAATTCCAGGAAAGTTGATATTAAAATCAAACAGATAGTCTGTGATAGGATTCCATTCTCCTAGCCAATAACAATACAGACCGCCAGCAAAAAAACAGGCAGCAACAAAGAACAAAGCAAACCGAAAAGCCTTTTGAGATTTCTTTTCACAGGCAGTCTTGGAAGATTGATAATTCTTAAAAATTTGAAGAGTTTTTTCTTGATATTCTTCAATGGACTGGATATTTGAAAATTGATTTTGGGACAATATCTGTCGTGCCTGTTCCAGCTTTTGCAGTAGTTTTCCCTTTTCTATTTGTTTTTGTTGAATTTCTGATTTAGTATCTGTACGGAGTTTCTGATAGATAGGAAGTTGATTGGTATATTCAGGAGAAGAAACTTCCTCTTCCAGAGCTCTGATTTCTCCAAGCAAGGCAGTATAGGAATGAACAGCTTCTGGAACCAGTTGAGATTCCAGATTTTTTTTCTGGGATTTCAGATAATCTGTGGCTTTGGTAATATTGAGAGCTGTATTGCCAGTAGTATTCATATTGGCAATATAATTCTTTAGTTCTGCAGTCATACCTGCATCAGTAGCACATTTTAACTGACTGATACTAATTGTATTGTTGTAAGTTGTTTCGTTTAAGCCACATAATAATTGGTCTAAAAGAGCCTTGGACGGAAACAGAGATTTACCCAAAGTTTCATCAACAATATGCAGTTCCTTTTTAGATTTTTCAAATATGCGCTCAATTCGGTAGATATGTCCACCCTGTTCTAAGCGCAGAACACCTTCATAGATTTCACTATTTTCCCACGGTTCATATCTGCTGTAAACATCATTTTTAGATGCCCGTCCCCGTTGAGGCTGAATACCAAAAAGCATACCACGGATAAAGGCATGAATCGTAGATTTGCCAGCTTCATTTTTTCCGTATACGATATTTAGACCGTCCTGAAAGGAGATAGTACGGTCATGGAATTTTCCAAATCCCTTAATTTGAAGTTCGATAAATTTCATGACTAACTCCTTTCGTCTGTGGTGCGAAGTAACGCATTGATTCCGTAATAGAGCGCTTTCTTTTCCACAAAACTCATCTCAGATTTTAGAAGGGCATGAATAAAAAAACCAATCATATCACTTGGATGTTCTGCAAAGAGAGCACAGAAATCATATTCAGGTTCTGACTCATCTATAATTTCTACGATTCGGAATTTTGATAATAGGTTTTGGGTATCAAATTCTATCTGAGGGTCTCGCATTCCTCTGAGGCGGAAACGATAAATATGATGTCGTCCCCTCCGTTCAATCTCTTGGGAGATTTTCATTTCCAATTCTGTATTGGTAGTTTTGGTTGTGACATTGACTGCCAAGGGAATATACTGACAACGACACAAGGGCAGGAATTCTAGAGAAGTAACCTTGTGGGTGTCAGGAGAAATTTCTCCTGACAGGATGCCATGAATACCAGTTTCTGTCTTATCGAGAGGCTCTGGAGAACCAGGATAAGCCATTTTATTGGGGATTAAAATCTCCGGTCTGTGGATATGACCTAAAGCAATATAGGTGAATTCTGAAGCAGCCAGGGTATTTTTATCAAAGGGCAGATGGTTGGAATCGCCACCATGAAGCATCAAAATATGAATTCGCCCATCAGAGGGAATTTCCAAATCAGCAGTCTTGTCTTCACAAATTTCAGGAGTGGTGTAGCTAAAACCATGAACCTCGACATTGTACTTCTCAAAATAGATACTATCCATCTGGTCATTCATGAAAAAAGAGACATTGGAAGACCAAGAAAAGTTAAGCAATGCAGAATTGCTGCGGATACGGTCATGGTTGCCAGTAATCATTACAATATACACAGAAGGTATGGTAGTAAACAGATAATTAATTTCTTTTAAATCCTTTTGTAAAGGCTGCCTATGAAACAAATCACCAGAAATAAACAGAAAATCAACCTGCATCTCCCCTGCCTTTGTGATAATCTGGGCAAATGTATCCTTAATGGCTTGAGACCGTTCCTGGCTCCAAGGCTTGTCACTGTCTGGAGTCATACCCCAGTGAATATCAGAAGTGTGGATGAATTTCATGTTGATTCCTCCTTGAAAAAATGTGGCTGCAAAAATATTATAACTCGCAGTTATTTACGGTTCTTGGGAATGGAATGACATCACGGATATTGGACATTCCTGTTAAGTACATAACACAGCGCTCAAATCCGAGTCCAAAACCAGAATGACGTGCAGAACCATATTTTCTTAAATCCAAATAAAACTCATAATCTTCTTCTTTAAGCCCCAATTCCTTCATACGAGATATAAGCTTATCATAGTTGTCCTCACGCTGACTTCCACCAATAATTTCTCCAATACCTGGAACTAGACAATCCATAGCAGCTACTGTTTTGTTATCTTCATTCAATTTCATATAAAATGCTTTGATTTCTTTCGGATAATCTGTCACAAATACAGGTTTTTTAAACACCTGCTCTGTTAAATATCTCTCATGCTCTGTCTGAAGGTCGCATCCCCAGAATACCTTGTAATCAAAATTGTCATTATTTTTCTCTAAGATTTCCACAGCTTCTGTGTAAGTTACATGTCCAAACTGGGAATTTAGCACGCCATTTAATCGTTCAAGAAGACCCTTATCCACAAATTGATTAAAGAAAGCCATCTCTTCTGGAGCATGTTCCAACACATAGTGGATAATGTATTTGAGCATTCCCTCAGCTAAAGCCATATTGTCATCTAAATCGGCAAAAGCCATTTCTGGTTCAATCATCCAGAATTCTGCTGCATGACGGGTAGTATTGGAATTTTCTGCACGGAAGGTAGGTCCAAATGTATAGATATTGCGGAATGCCAAGGCAAAGGTTTCTCCATTTAACTGTCCGCTTACAGTTAAGCTAGTTGGTTTTCCAAAAAAGTCCTGAGAGAAATCTACAGCTCCTTCTTGGGTCTTTGGAAGATTTTCTAAATCCAGAGTAGTTACCTGGAACATCTCTCCTGCACCTTCACAGTCACTGGCAGTAATGAGGGGAGTATGCACATAGACAAAATCTCTCTCCTGGAAATATTGATGAATCGCATAGGCAATCAGAGAACGAACCCGAAAAACAGCTTGGAAGGTATTAGTTCTAGGGCGCAGATGGGAAATAGTTCTTAAATACTCAAAGCTATGGCGTTTTTTCTGAAGAGGATAATCAGGAGCAGAGGCCCCTTCTATCAATACCTCTTCAGCCTGGATTTCAAATGGTTGTTTAGCTTGGGGGGTAGACACCAATATTCCTTTTATAATAACCGCAGCACCAACATTTAATTTGCTGATTTTTCCAAAATTGTCCATAGTATTATGATACACAATCTGAAGTGTTTCAAAATAAGAACCATCACTTAAAACAATAAATCCAAAAGTTTTAGAATCTCGGATACTGCGTACCCAGCCTCCTACTGATATTTGCTTGTCCACAAATTGTTCTCTGTTTTTGTAGATTTCCCGTATTGTAATTAAATCCATATTATGTTGTGCTCCTTTTCTAAAATTAAACATTCGTAAGAGAGATTATACTTTATTTTCTTTTTTGATTCAAGGCTCAACTGTAACATTTGCAGCAGACAGCTTGACAAAATCTTAGATGCGGGTTATACTTAACACGCTATGGAGGATAGAGTACCCATTCAGAATAGTTTCTAATCTGTCCTTAAGTATACATTTTTTCGTAGATATTGAAGAGCCAAGTCATAAAGTTTCCGTGCAGCCGGGGAGATAGCGGTGCCCTGTACCTGCAATCCGCTCTAGCAGGGGTGATGTCTCACCTCGGGTAGTTTATTGTGGAGCTGCCCTGTGTAAGTGGCGATGACGTTTGGGTCTTACGCAACAGAACTCTGTGAACTGTGTCAGGGCAGGAATGCAGCAGCACTAAGCGGAATCTTCTGTGTGCCGTAAGGCAGCCTGGACTGAGTTAACTGCACAGGTAACGTCTGTGGTAGCTACACAAAGTGAGACGCACGGAATTAATATAATAATAATCAGATGATAGTAGCCGAAGGACATGCAGGTAATTGTCCTTCGGCTTTTTATGCACATGGGCACCTAGAGGAAGATTGTCAGCAGGAGCCAACGAGTGCTTAGCATCCAGATTTGTTTTCAAGTAATTTTTTCCTTGCCCCTGGAAAACCTTTGTATTATAATCAAAATGGAGTTTGAAAATGCCATTGAACCGTATAACGCGGAGGAAAGGAATGGAAAGATGATGAGAGTAGGGATGTTGACCAGTGGTGGAGACTGCCAGAGCCTAAATGCCACAATGCGAGGAGTTGCAAAGTCATTGTACAGGATGTATGATGATGATTTGGAGATTATTGGTTTTGAAGATGGCTATAAGGGTTTAATCTATGCAGATTACCACATGATGAAGCGCACAGATTTTTCGGGAATCCTTACAGAAGGGGGAACAATTCTTGGAACATCTCGGCAGCCATTTAAGTTGATGCGAGTGCCAGATGAGAATGGTCTGGATAAAGTTGAGGCCATGAAGCACACATACCGAAAGCTGAAATTGGAATGTTTGGTTGTATTGGGAGGCAACGGCAGCCAAAAGACAGCTAATTTATTGAGAGAAGAAGGATTAAATATTGTATCTCTTCCTAAAACTATTGATAATGACCTTTGGGGAACAGAAATGACCTTTGGCTTCCAGAGTGCTGTAAATGTAGCCACCAATGCCATTGACTGTATCCATACCACTGCTGCTTCCCACGGACGAGTATTTATTGTGGAGGTTATGGGGCACAAAGTAGGGGCTTTAACTCTTCATGCAGGAATTGCTGGAGGAGCAGATATTATCTTGATTCCAGAGGTTCCTTATGATATCAATATAGTAGTAGAAGCACTTCGGGAAAGAAACAGAAAAGGCAAACGATTCTCTATTCTGGCAGTGGCAGAAGGAGCTATTTCCAAAGAGGATGCTAAGCTGAGCAAAAAAGAATTAAAAGAAAAGAAGAAAAATGGGGTTGTATACCCTTCTGTTGCCTATGAATTGGGAGCGAAGATTGAAGAGATGACAGGGCAAGAAGTGCGTGTCACGGTTCCTGGACATATGCAGAGAGGTGGAGAACCCTGTCCTTATGACAGAGTATTATCCACCAGAGTAGGAGCAGCAGCAGCAAAGCTGATTCAGGAGAAGACCTATGGCTATATGGTTTGTATTAAAAATGGGGAAGTGGACAAAGTACCATTGCAGGAAGTAGCAGGCAGATTAAAGACAGTAGACCCAAATTGTGCAATGATAAAAGAGGCCAAGATGGTAGGAATTTGCTTTGGTGATGAGTAAAAAGAAAAAATTTTATGTCAGTAGTGGAGTGAAAAATATCCCCTACTGACTATAAAAGAATTCATATCAAATAGTCTCCAAATGAACCAAAAAATTTAGCAAAGATAGGAGAAGGCATATGTCTTATACGGCGTTATATCGAAAGTGGCGTCCAATTAGATTTGAAGATGTAAAAGGCCAGGAACATATTGTACAAACATTAAAAAATCAGATTATATCCAGCCGTATTGGCCATGCCTATCTGTTCTGTGGGACTAGGGGGACTGGCAAGACCAGTATTGCCAAGATATTTGCGCGTGCTGTAAACTGCGAGTATCCTGTAGATGGCAGCCCTTGTGGTCAATGCGATATCTGTAAAAATATTGCCTCTGGGGCAACACTCAATGTAGTAGAGATTGATGCTGCTTCCAACAATGGTGTAGAAAATATCAGAGATATCAGGGAACAGGTACAATATCCACCTACAGAGGGCAGATATCGGGTTTATATTATTGACGAAGTGCATATGCTGTCAACAGGAGCATTTAATGCTTTGTTAAAGACCTTGGAGGAGCCCCCCTCCTATGTAATTTTTATTTTAGCGACAACCGAAGTTCACAAGATTCCGATTACTGTTTTATCCAGATGCCAAAGATATGATTTTAAGAGAATTACCCTTCCAGCATTGACAGAGCGATTGATAGAGCTTTCTGGGGCAGAACAGATTGATGTGGAAGAAAAAGCTTTAACTTATATTGCAAGGGCAGCAGACGGGTCTATGAGAGATGCGTTAAGTCTGTTAGACCAATGTGTTGCTTTTCATTACGGCGAAAGATTGACTTATGAGCATGTGCTGGATATTTTGGGAGCTGTGGATACAAGTATATTCAGTAAATTATTTCGGGCAGTAACAGAACAAAAGACGACTGACTGCATTTACCAATTAGAAGATTTGGTAGTACAAGGACGCGAGCTTGGACAGTTTGTAACAGACTTTATTTGGTATATGAGAAATCTGCTGTTGATACAGACTACAGACAATGCAGAGGAGCTTCTGGATATGTCTGCAGAAAATAAAAAAGCGTTGGAAGAAGATGCAAAGCTGGCAAAAGCAGAAACCCTGATGAGATACATTCGAGTATTTTCTGAGCTGTCCAGTCAGATTCGTTATGCTAGCCAAAAACGAGTTTTAGTAGAATTGGCATTTATAAAATTGACAAAGCCGCAGATGGAACATAGCTATGATTCCATTATGGAACGGCTGAACAAAATCGAAGAACAGTTAGAAACAGGAATTTCGATGAATCCGACATTAGCCGGACAGATAGCTTCCTTGACTGCTGCGGTAGCTGCAGCAGGAGAACATAGAGGAACAATCACTCAAGACGGTCATACAGATTTCATAACAGATAGAATACAGACAGTATCTGCTGTACCACCTCAGCAGATAACCTTGCCAAAAGCACAGTTAGATGACCTTGAGTTCATTCGCAATGAATGGGGAAAGATTGTCCGCAATCTGGGTGGAGTAATTCGTTCCAGTTTTCGTGATACCATTGTGGAGCCAAGCGGGGAAGGCTGCTTGTGCATAGTATTTGCAAATGCTGACAGTTATGAGATTGGACGCAGGCCAACCATTATGGGAGAACTGGAGGAATATATAAGAAATACTTATGGAAAAGATATCTATTTTAAAACTCGACTTTTGGGAAGTGGAGAACGAGTAGATACCATTTATGTCAGCGATGAAGAATTGAAAAATCATATCCATATGGATATTACAATAGAAGATGATATTCGGTAAATGAGAGGAGATAGTTATGGCAAAACGAGGCGGATTTCCAGGCGGTATGCCAGGTAATATGAATAATTTGATGAAACAGGCACAGAAGATGCAAAAGCAGATGGAGGAAGCTACCAAAGAACTAGAAGCAAAGGAGTATACAGCTTCTTCAGGAGGAGGAGCTGTAACTGTGTCTGTGTCTGGCAAAAAAGAAGTCACAGCCGTCAAGATTGCGCCAGAGGCTGTGGACCCTGATGATGTGGAAATGTTACAAGATATGATTATGGCAGCAGCTAATGAGGCATTTCGCCAGATGGAAGAAGATTCCGGCAACACTATGGCAAAGCTTACTGGAGGTTTAGGTGGAGGATTTCCGTTCTAATTATGGATTACTACAGCAGCCAGATTACAAAATTGATTGAAGAATTGTCAAAACTTCCTGGCATTGGCACAAAATCAGCCCAAAGGCTTGCATTTCATATTATCAATATGCCTTTGGAGCAGGTAGAACAGCTTTCAGGTGCCATGATAACTGCCAGGAAACAGGTGTGTTATTGTAAAGAATGTTTTACCTTGACTGACCAAGAATTATGCCCTATCTGCAGTAGCCAAAAGCGTGACCATCAGGTTATTATGGTGGTGGAAAATCCCAGAGACTTGGCAGCCTATGAAAAGACAGGCAAATATGATGGAGTATATCATGTACTTCATGGAGCTATTTCCCCAATGCTGGGTATTGGACCAGGAGAGATAAAATTGAAGGAATTGATGCAGCGTCTCCAGAGCGATATTAAAGAAGTGATAATAGCTACCAACTCCAGCTTAGAGGGGGAAACTACTGCTATGTATATCAGTAAACTGATTAAACCAACAGGTATTACGGTCAGTCGGATTGCAAGTGGTGTTCCAGTAGGAGGAGATTTAGAATACATAGACGAAATAACCTTGCTTCGAGCATTAGAAGGAAGGGTGCAGCTGTAACAGATGGAAGGCGTCTTTGAAAAAAGAAGCGTTTCTTGCGCTGATGGAGGAAACTATGGATAAGTACGAGTTTAACATAAAGGTTGAACAGATAAAAAAGCTGGTAAACAAAAAAGACTTTGCCACTGCCATGAAAATTTCTGATACCATCGACTGGAGAAGAGTGCGCAATGCCAACCTGCTGTCGATGGTATCCCAGGTATATGAAGAAAATGGAGAATATCAGGAAGCCAAGGAGGTCTTGCTCCTTGCATATGAAAGGGCGCCTATTGGAAAGCGCCTTCTGTATAAGTTGGGAGAATTAGCAATACGAGAAGGTAGTATCAAAGAAGCAGAAGATTATTACAATGAGTTTTGCCAGTTGGCCCCAAATGACCCTAGAAGATTTCTTCTTCAATATTTAATATTAAAAGAAAAAGGGATGCCAGTTAGTGTGTTAATTCAGACAATAGAACAATATACAGCCACAGAACCGGATGAAAAATGGCTGTATGAACTAGCACAGCTTTATGCTGAGGCTGGACGTTCTTCTGATTGTGTTCAGACATGCGATAAGATAACTCTTATGTTTGGTATGGGCAATTATGGGGAACTGGCAAAGGAATTAAAGCAGCGCTATATGTTTGCTTCCAAAAATAATTATCAGAATCCCCCGAATAATTCTCGTTTTGGTGGGAAAATAATAGGCTTTGGCAGAAACCGACAGAATATACGAGGCAATTATGAAAGTGAAAGCGTATATGGTGCAGAGTCAGATTATAGCTACAGAAATCAACCTTCTTATGACATGCAATCAGGTTATAGAGATGAAGCAGTTTATGGCGCATCAAGTTATGAGGACAATGCTGCTTATGGGAATGAAGTAGGTTATGGAAATAGAGCTGCTTATGGGGCAAACTACGAGAATAATGCTGCTTATGGAGATGAAGCAGATTATAGAGATGAAACTGCCTATGGTATGCAAGTAGACTATGAAAATGAAGCAGCTTATGGTTTGGACTATGGAGATAATTCTGCATATGGAGTTCCAAACAGCTATGGAAATACAGAAGCATATGGAACTCAGCCAGACCAAGATGCTTTCTATGGCTCTGAGATAGGCTATGAACCAACTGGTGCATATGATGGAGGAGCTTATGGCTCAGAGTCTGTATATGGAAATAATGGCATGTATGATTCAGAAGAAGGCTATAGCGGAGAAGCTACCTATGGTTCAGACGCAGATTATCAAAATAATCAAGGATATGAACAAGAACCAGATTATAATTTAGGTGCTGGTTATATGTCTGGGAATCAAAGACCGTTTTATACAAATGGCCAGTATATGCAAAGAAATAGAAGCTACACTAGGCAAGAAAACATATACCAGCAAGAGAATAACAGATATCCCACCGAGAATCTATATCAGCAGGAGGGAGATAATTATCCTGTAGCAGAAGATGGCTATGCTCAGGAAGAACAATATATGGACCAGAATCAGGAATATAGAGTGCCAGATAGCAGATATACGTCAGATGGTACTTATTCTTCTTCTGTATATATCTATGGACAGAAGAATAGCAGTTACAGCCCAGAAATCCCCTATGAGCAAGGCAATAGTGGCTATATTCCGGCTGGGAGGGTATACAATATGCAGGAAGGAGACCGTTACATTCCTTCAGAAGATGGTTATATGCAGGAAAATAATGGTTATGTTTCACCACAGGATTATATTCAGGAAGATGACAATTATATTCCAGCAGAAGATAATTATGATGATAGGAACCAAACATATCCCCCTTACGAAAATGCATATAACCGTGAGAACCGACCATATATGCCACAAAACAATCATTATATGGAGGAAAATACTGCTTATGGTTCAGCGGAAGATGCCTCTTATAACCAAGATAATAAAGAATTTTATAATTCAGCAAACAGCAGAAATTATATTCCAGAAAACGAAAATTATTTTTCTCAAAATCAGGGCTATATGGGAGAGGAATTATCTTATGACAGAGCAGACAATTCCTATGTTCATGATGATGAAAGATATATAAACAGAGAAGATTATCGAGTTAATGATTATCAAAGCATACCATCCATGCAGAAAAAACCAAGAACATGGAATGAAGCCCCAGCAACTGCTGATGTTCAGGGTGTAGACGAGGAACTGATGGCAAATATACACCAAGCAGCAGCAGAAAAGGAGCTGGCTGCAGAAATGTCAAGAATTTCTACTGCTGATTATATTGAACCAGAGGCAGCTTCTGACAGAACCAGAATATTTCGGGATAGACCTTATCTTAAACCCCTTGATTCTGAAGAAAAGGTTTATTATGAGCGTTCTTATACTCCTCATCATTTATTAATAGAGGCAAAAACTCCAGAAAGAGGATTTGAAACTGCACTAGAAGCTTTAAAACAGATACATGAAGAAACTGGTCTAAACAATCAAGTGATTAAGATTTCTGGCAGCAGGCTTAGTAAAAGAGGAGTATTCAATGTTTCTGATAAATTAGCTGGAAAAGATTTGGTTGTTGAAGAAGCAGGAGATTTGACTCAGGAAGACTTAGAAGAGCTTCAAATGTTAATGGAACGGGACGAAACAGGAATGGTAGTAGTACTCATTGATAACCCGTTCCAGATGGAGGAATTGCATCAACAAAATCCAGGTTTTATCAATTTGTTTAAATGTATGAGAGAAGGAAACCGAAAGATAAGTGTTGTTGAAAATATGGCTCAGCCCCAGATAGAACCAAAGGATGTTTATAGACAAACGGAATCTATAACAGGAGGACAGAACCAAAATTTTCAACAGATGAATCCTTCTGAACAGCCAACAGAACCAGGAGAAGCATTTGATAACCAGTTTCAAACGGACACTTCAAGAGAATACTTTCAACAGGGGCAGTATATTGCAGAGCAGGAGACATCACAAGGTCAAGAACCATTATCCAGACTACAACCATCAGAAGAAGGGGACAATTTAAGATATACAGAGAAAAAAAAAGAATTTATACAAGAAGAATCTAAATTAGTTGAAGCAGAAGAAAAGTTGGAATCAATTTCAGACAAAATAGAATATAAAGAACAATCAAAGCCAATTCTGCTTAAATCAGAAGAAATGGTAGAAACTGAATCTGCTCAGACAGAAGAAAAGGTAGAACCAAAAGCTATTCAAACAGGAAAGCAGCCAAATCCTGTTTTGGTTAAGGCAGAAACCGTAGAATCAGAATCTAGTCAGGAAAAAGAATCATCGAAGCCAGCTCTAGCTAAGCCAGAAGAACAACTAGAATCAGAGCTTCCCCAGCCACAAGAGGAGATAAGAGTAGAATCTGAGAAAAAGGCAGAACAGCCATCATTGATTTTATCTCATTCAGAAGAATTAGAGACTTCCGAGCCGGAACAAATCGTAGAATCTAGCCAGATAGATATTGTGTCAATTCAGACAAAAAAAGACTCTGTTAAAGAATTCCAGCCTAATCTGGTTCAGGAAACCGCAGAAAAGGGTTCCCCTCAAGAAAAGCAAATTGCTTCTATACCAGTAGGCCAGGAAGTCAGCAGACATAACAATAAGAATATAGGAATTGATGATACAAAAGCTAAAGAATATAGTCAAGAGGAATATACTGATAGGTATTATGATGATAAAAGACATGTAGAAGAAGCTTACAACTCAGGCCAATATGAGGATGAAGAATATCAACAAGAGCCTGATAGACCAAATCAGTATCAAGCAGATATGTATCAGGAAGATACTAGCAGACTAAATGGATATAGTCCAATTGTGAATTCAGAAAAAGACGATTACTACCAGTCAAATCAGTATAAGGCAAATAGATATCCAAAGGATAATTATAGGCCAGATTATGAAAACAATGAGTATTACGAAAGTAAATATGAGACAGAACCATATAGAGCTGACGAATATCAGGAGACTGCTCATGAGGTAGAACATTTTAAAAATAATAAAAATGTCAATAACCAACATGGAATGAGACAATATCCAACAGAGGAATATGAAGAAGACGAGGATAATCTTCTATATGATGAAGAATATGAGGATGAAGAGCGAGAAGAGTACGAGGAGTTAGTATCAGAAGATGATGAGGAAGAGATGGATTTAGATACATTTGCAGAATATGCTATAAGCTATGCTACAGAAATTGACTGCAGCATCACAGGTAAAAGTAAATTAGCATTATATGAACGTATCGAATTGATGGAAGAAGATGGTATTCCTCTGACTAAGGCTACTGCCGAAGATTTAATTGAAGAAGCGGCAGATAAAGCCGAGAAACCTTCCTTTAGTGGATTGATTAAAGGTGTATTTTCTTCCAAATATGATAAAGAAGGTCTGTTGATTTTAAAAGAAGAACATTTCATATAGAAAAGAGATTAGCATGAATACACGACTTATAGCCTTAGATTTAGATGGCACCCTTTTAGACAGTGAAAAGAAGTTGCCAGAACGAAATAAAAATGCGCTGCTAAAATGTATTTCTAAAGGAATTTTTATAGTTCCGTGTACAGGGCGGACTGTTTTGGGTATTCCAGAATCTGTGAGAGGGATTTCGGGAGTTCGCTATGCTATCACAGTAAATGGTGGTATGCTGGTGGACATGTATGAAGATAAAATTTTAGACGAGAAGCTGATTTCTCCAGATATTGTAGTAAATATTTATGACCAGATAAGCCAATATGATGTAATGTGTGATGCATATATTCGTGGAGATGGATTTTCTGAACGTCGTTGTTTTGAAAATATGGATGCCTATAGAATTCCTGATGTGGTTCAGGAATTAGTTCGCCGTACTCGTACTCCCGTTGACAATTTAAAAAATTATATCAAAAATCGCAATTCCATGGTAGACAAACTGAATCTGTTTTTTGCCAAGCCCGAAGAGCGTGAACAAGTGCGAAATCTATTAAAAGGAAGAGATGATATACTGGTTAGCTCTTCATTTTCCTATAACTTAGAAATCAATGGTCTTGGAGCTACAAAGGGAGATGGAATTCTCCGATTAGCCCAAATTCTTGGTTTAAAACAAGAAGAAACTATGGCATTTGGAGATGGTGAAAATGATTTTTCCATGATAGAAAAAGCTGGAATCGGAATAGTAATGGAAAATGGTGAAGAAAAATTAAAAGAAATGGCAGATTATATCGCGCCAAGCAATGACGAGGCAGGAGTAGCTCAGATATTAGAGCAACTGGTTCTTTCCTGCTTCTAAATGAGGAGTTTATGGAAAATTGGCTTGAAATAACGGTAGGATTATATTTATTAGCTATGGTTCTGTATGGCCATTATCGGGGATTCATCAGAACCGCTGTCTCTATGACAGCAGTGGTTGTTACATTTATGATTGTACAGGTGGTCATGCCTTCTGTGACATCATTTGTAAAAAATCAGACACCTATTTATGGCTGGATTACCGATAATTTGGAAAATGCCATGATTCCAAAGGAAAATCCAACTGGAATTTTTGATGAGTTGGCAATTATTGAAAATATGAATCTACCTAGAGAGCTTCAGGAGTTGTTAATTGAAAATAATAACCACCAGGTATATGAGAGATTAGGAGTACAGGCATTCACGGAATATGTGGGGAATTATCTGGCAGGAATTATTACAAATACAGTTGGCTTTGTAGTGCTGTTTGTTATTATCTATGGAATAATCTATTTATTGATGCGATGGTTGGATTTGGTAGCAAAGTTGCCAATCCTGTCTGGAATCAATAAAATTGCTGGAGCATTGTTAGGAGGTCTTCAAGGACTGGTTTTTCTATGGCTTTTAGCATTGCTTGTAACTGCATTCTCAGGAAGCCATTGGGCAAAAGCTGTGATATTCCAAATAGAATCCAGCAAATGGCTGTCTTTTCTATATCATTATAATATTGTATGGAAAATTGTCTTGGGACTGGTAAAGGGAATGGGGTAAGGCAAAATGGGGGATATTTTTACTCTATGATAGCTATCCAGGTAGAGCTGTTTTGCAGAACAAGCACAAAAGTATTAGAGAGTGTTTGAAAATTCATTTCTGCAAACTGTGGCACACATCTGCCAGGACTGAGTTTTTAGACATACCATAAGATGTATTTAGTATACCATCCATATAATGTTTGTATGATAAGGACAGTTGAGAAAATATCTTAGGATAGCATTAGAAAATTTGCATAAAAAATTCGTAAGAATCTCTTTATATTACACAATATTGTAGCTTATTTTTGGCATAACTCAAAAACTTATTGATATATTTTACTTATTATGTAGTATATAATATCAGAAATAGTCAGAACATTGACACAATATGAAAAACATGTTACAGTTATTAAATCACAAGTATGATTAAATCACAAGTATGTGGATACATAAATAAAAAGGAAGGAGTCTTAAAAATGAAAAAAGTGGCAGCAATTCTGTTGTGTTTGACGCTTCTCCTCAGTGGATGTAGTGGAAATGGAGAGACAACAGCACCAGAAACAACAACAGTGCCAGAGACTGAGACGACTGCAAATGAAACGATAACAGCCGAAACAACAGTAGCGGAAACTGTTGGACAGGGTATTTACACCCCAGGAACGTATACAGCTAGTGCCCAAGGAAATAACGGTCCAGTGGCATTGTCTGTAACATTCAGCGAGGAGGCTATCACTGAAATAACGATTGGAGAGCATGCAGAAACAGCAGGAATCAGCGATGGAGCCTTTGAAAAAATCCCTGCAGCAATTGTCCAGTACCAGAGTTTAGGTGTGGATACAATATCTGGTGCGACATACACCTCTCAGGCCATTTTAGACGCTGTAGCAGATTGTGTTACTCAGGCTGGTGGTGATGTAGAAGCACTACGTGCTGTGCCAGTTGAAGGGGACGAAGAAACAAAAGCTTCTGTTCTGGAAGATGCAGAAGTGGATGTATTGGTAATCGGTGGCGGTGGCGCTGGCTTGTCAGCAGCATTGTCCGCTTCCCAGAACGGAGCTAGTGTCATTTTGGTAGAGAAGCTGTCTGCGCTAGGTGGGAATACTTTCCGCTGTGGTGGTGCTTTTAATACCTATGACCCTGAGAGACAGAAAGATATTCCAATGACAGAAGCATTGTCTTCTGCTGTGGAGAAAGTATTAGCGCACGAAGATGTCAGTGAGGAACATGCTCAGTTGAAGGCTGAAGTGCAGAAACAATGGGACGAGTATAAGGCATCTGGTAGTACAACATTGTTTGATACTCCAGAGTGGCATGCTTTGCAGAGCGTTGATGCTGGCGACTATGAGGGAAATGTGGAACTAGTACGTACTCTTACGACCAATACTCTTGATACACTGAACTGGCTGTCAGATAACGGAGTTGAATGGACTGATCAGGTCAGCACTGTGGTAGGAGCTCTATGGAATCGTTCTCATCAGACGCCAAATAACAGTGGTGCAGATATCATAGCTGCTTTGGAACAGAATGCAGTGGCAAATGGCGTAACTATCTATCTGGATTCAAAAGCAGAAGAGTTAGTTGTGGAAGATGGACGTGTAGCTGGAGCTGTGATTACTAATGCAACAGGCAAGAAGGTCACTGTCAAGGCGGCAAAAGGTGTCATCATGGCTACTGGTGGCTTTAGTGCGAATGTAGAGATGCGTGTGAAATATAACAAGCAGTGGGAAGATATCGGTGAGTCACTGCAAACCAATAATACGCCTGGTGCCACTGGCGATGGTATTGTGATGGGCGAAGCAGTTGGAGCGAACTTAGTTGGTATGGGGTGGATTCAGTTGATGCCCCTGAATTCAGTTTCTGGTGGCGGCATCTCTGGTTATGTCAATAGTTCTCTGTACTGCAATAAAGAAGGTGAGCGCTTTGTGGCAGAGGACCAGCGTCGCGATGTGTTGGCTGCTGCAGTACTTGCTCAGACGGATAAACTGTTCTATATTGTATGCGACCAGAAGGAAGCAGAGCTACGGGGAATGACACAAGAGACTTTGGACTATATGGTACAGAACGGTCTGGTATATAGCGGAGAAACGATTGCCGAATTGGCAGAAAATATGGGAGTACCAGCTGATGCCCTGGAAAAGACAGTTAATGAATTTAATGAAGCTGTTAAGGCTGGAAAACCTGATGAATTTGGACGTACAACCTGGGAAAATACAATTGAAACTGGTCCATTCTATGCACCATCATTCTCTCCAGCAGTTCATCATACTATGGGTGG
>DEPC01000035.1:20203-20330 GCA_002358555.1 Hungatella sp. UBA3402
AGTTCATCATACTATGGGTGGCTTGGAGATCAATGATAATGCAGAAGTAATTGATACTAATGGTCAGGTAATTCCTGGTTTCTATGCAGCTGGCGAAGTAACAGGTGGAATCCATGGTACAAACCGT
>DEPC01000035.1:20651-21122 GCA_002358555.1 Hungatella sp. UBA3402
CCATGGTACAAACCGTGTTGGCGGAAATGCTGTACCAGATGCGCTGTGCTTTGGTAAAATCGCTGGAGCTAATGCTGCTACAAAGTAACAACATGAAAATGTCAAGAAAAGAAGGTTTATACAAATAGCTAAAAGACCATACCAGTCTGCAGTCAGATATTGTAGGTGGTATGGGCTTTTTTCTATCTATCCGTTTCAGCAGATACCGAAGGAAGTCACCAGGGGTTGGAGGGGAGTTGAGAAATTGAGAACATCCTGTTCGGTGACGGGAAGAAGGCCCATTTCAAAAAATTTATGGAGTTCTATACAATTTCCGGCAAAAGCAATACAAACGAATGCAAACGGAGTGAAGTTCAATAAAGAGAACCTCTCCATTTCCTGGCTTGGACTTGAAATCAGCTGCAAAAATTATAGTTAAAATACATCTTGAAAGTTATAGAAAATAAAAATTAAAAAATTTCAGAAAAATGG
>DEPC01000047.1 GCA_002358555.1 Hungatella sp. UBA3402
GTGTGCAAGCACTAAGGCAGAATCAATAGAAATTAGCGAGCAGAGTGAAAATGTGGATATAGAGAAAAATTTTTTCTTTAATGTATTAACTCAATATTCTGATGTACATGATATTGGAATCCCTATTAAGACAGGACAGTCGGCAATAGTAAGATTTTCTCAGGAAGAATTTTCAGCACTTACAGAGAAAGAATTGTGGGGATTTCTAATAGAAAGTAGAGAATGTGAACATCATGACTGGCATGCAATTGTGATTGAAGAAGATTCTGCAATTTTATGTTCTTATAATCAAGAAAAAATTGTTTATGGAATATGGGACGAAAAATTAGGAATCACAGAAATATTAGGATATTACGAAATACAGCAAGAAGGAGGGTTTCGTTACTTAAACTCTAAAGGGGAAAAAGTTTATGAATATCAATGTTAATACACCTTCTGTTGCATCTTGTGTGAAAATGAATATAACATATCAGAGCAATTCTGCAAGGTATCATTCTTAATCGGCCAGTGCACAGCTGTCACAGAATACTTATGATGAAATTACAATTTCCCAAGAGGCAAGACAACCATCATCATACAAAAAGAGTACTGATACAGCGAATGCAAGAACAGAAAATTCTAATAATACAAGTAATAATTCTACAAGCCTGCCTGCAATTATTTGGGAAAAACTCTATATGCGGCAACCATTATGGATTATAATAAACAAAATGAAAAAAATAAACGGTTTTTGGATCCGCAGGAACATATATGGAGAAAATATTGGGACAGCAATTTAGGTGGCTGGGAAATGCAGGCGCACTTATTAACAGCCGAGGAACTACGATTATGATTGACCCTGTTCTCAGCGGTTTTGATATGCCATTGTTGATTGAAATTCCATTGACAGAGAAAGAAACAGGACATCTAGATAGCATTTTGCTCACGCATTGTGATAATGACTATTACAGCCGAAAAACATGTAAAGAGTTAGCCTCTGTCACCTCAGAATGTCATGCTCCTCATTATGTAGCAGGTCTCTTGGAATCTGAATTGGGAATTTCAGGAATAGGCCATGTGATAGAAGAAAAATTTACAATACGAAATATTTCCGTCACGCTGACTCCAGCATGGCATAACTGGCAGAATGAATCTCCAAAACATCATACTCGTGAATTTGCCAGAGAAGATTATTGTGGATATTGGCTGGACATGCCAGATGCAATATTGTTTGACTTTTCTGACAGCCGCTGGCATATTGGTATGGAGGACGCAATAAAAATTGCTGTTGCCTATCCAGATACCCCACTGATTTTGTGGCACTGGGGAAGCATATATATTAAATCGTTTAAAATAATGAAAAAGAGACAAGAGGCAGATGGGTTGAGAATGGACATTCTCAATGCATCTGTTTTTTCATAGAAAATTGCGTCCTGTGAAACAAAGATTCTGTTCTAATCGTTTTTTAATATTTTAAACAGGATTATATAATTCTTGACAATATCGATATTCGATATTATGCTTATATTATCGAACATCGATATTATGGTTAGAGAGGAGGAATCTATGGCTAGAGAACAATTTCAGAGCCTAAGTGAGCAAATGTACTATATTTTGCTTGCTTTGTGGAAGCCTCAATGCGGCGCAGATATTTCAAGGCAAGTGACAGATTTATCAGAAGGACGTATCCGAATCGGACCAGGTACACTTTATACTCTGTTGGGACGTTTTAAGGAGCAGCAGATAATTTTAGAAACCAGCAGCCAAGGAAGGAAGCGGTATTATGTGATTACAGACAAGGGGAAGGAGATGCTGTCTACAGAATATCAGCGATTGAAGAAGTTAGTAGAAAATGGAGCTGCATATTTGGGGACAGAGACAGGAGGTAATGATGAAGAATAGAAAAGTTGTGTCTGCATTTTTTCAAGTATATGAAAATGATTGTCTGAGAGATTATTTGGAGCATATGGCACAAAAGGGGTGGAAATTAAGCAGTGTAGGAAGTATATTTCTACATTTTGAAGCATGTAAACCTCATAGGATACGATATTGTGTGGAAATAATGGAAAAGCCCAGTGCTTATGCCTCTAATCAGACTAAGGAGAGAAAGACTTATCGAGAGTTTTGCGAGGACGCAGGATGGGATTATGTGGGAAGTACAGGATATCTGCATATTTTCTGTACAGAAGATAAAGAAGCTGTCCTGGTGGAAACAGATAGTGCGGAGCGTTATGAACGGATATGTAGAGCCTTTATGAGCAGTAACTGGTTGTTTGGAGTGCTCTTTGGAATCATTCTCCTTCAAAATCTATACAGTTGTTATTTGAGAAAAACCTTTTTCTGTTTAAATGGCTGGACTTGTTTTCTTTTGATTACTGTATTTGGCTGGAATATAGGAGGATTTTATTTATGGAAAAAACAGGCTGAGAAATCTTTGAAAGAGTCAGGAAATCTGCCCTGTATCTCGTGGAATTTTGTTCAGTTAAAAAATAATCTGGCAATTATATTCACATTTTTGTTATGTACAGTCCCAGTTGTATACAGTATCAGACAATCCAAATCTATATTGATAATTTATGGAGTGATGTTGACATACACAGTCTTGTTGGCAGTTGTTTTTACAAAATTATTGTATTGGCTTAGGGAAAAACAGGCATTTCGTACTTCGACAAATATTGTTATCTACTGGGGAATCGGAATTATGATAGCTATGTTTTCTTATATTGTTACAGTGATAGCTATCATAGCTGTGTGGGGATAAGTGGGAAGATTGAAGAAGTCTTTGAATCTATGATAAAAATGAGGCTGTTAAAAAATGGAGAAATTCTACAACCTATAGCTGGGGCAATATATTGTAGAAAATGGCCATTTTATAACAGCCTTATCTTGATTACTATAAAAATCCTAGATGACAGCCATGATAAGAGCAGGCTCGCTTGTATCGAATCATGGATATTGGACCAATAAGTTGGTAAAGGCTTCTGGCAGTTTACAGACTAGCAGCATGTTTTCCAGCGATACGTCCAAATGTAAAGGCATGACCAATAGATAAACCTCCTTGGAAGAACGGATAGTCAGGAGCACCGAAGAATTGACCTCCTAAATTTCCAGCGGCATACAGACCATTTATGACATTGCCTTCTTCTGTAATAACTCGTGAATACTCGTCTGTCAGTACTCCTGCACAAATAGCAGAGCATCGGATATGGCGACGAATACCCCAGAAGGGAGCAGTCTGGATTTTATTCATATATTCGCTTTGCTTGCCAAAATCGTCATCAAAACCACGATTACACAGTTCATTGTAGCGTTCAACAGAGGCAACCGTCTTATCAACAGGAAGACCAAGCTTTTGAGCCAACTCTTCAATCGTATCAGCACGGAAGGTATCAATCAATTCCTCAAATACTCCTGTATGCAGTTCTGGATTTTCATCTTTTAAATAACGTGCCATGACAACATCAGGAACTCCTGCCTTAGCATAATTCATGTAGTCATTATCATAAATCTGACAGTACCAACCTTTGGAACCATCTGCATGGTCATGGTCCATATTTTCTCCCTTAAAAGAAGGCTGATAGCGCAGCAGGTTAGAGATATAGGCCATTTCAATATCTTCATTCATGAAACGATTACCCTCCATATTGACGGCCAAGAACGGTTCATCCCACATTAGGCCGGCATCAAAATCATGCATAACCTTGCTGTGAGCAACAGGTTCCATACAACCCCCAGCAGCAATCGCCAGAATATTGCCATCTCCAGTCCGATGGTACTGTTTTTTGTCAAAGGATTCAATATCTGGGCAGAAACGGCGCACCATAGTAGGATTGTTCTCATAATCTCCAGTTGCCAAAATAACAGCTTTTGCATTAAATTTGATATAATTACCTAAATCATCTTTTCCTACACAGCCTATGACAGAGCCAGAGCTATCCTTTAAGAGTTGAACTACAGGAGTGGAAAAATGTACATCTAGCTGATTGACATACTGTTTTAGCGCATCATCTAGGATACCTGTCACCAGAGTTCCTACATTCATGGGCTTGGGACCAAACCAAGGGGCAAAAACTCCAACTTTTTCTTCCCCATAATCATAGGTATTAACCCCATCTTTCATTACTCCAGTAAAAATTCCTGAAGTATCCTGATATTTAGTTACTCCTGTCTTTGCATTTGTAAAATTGTTTTCTTCTGTAATTCCTCCTTTTTCACAAACCCAGTTTAACGCTTCCTCAGAATTGTCTATGTAAGCTTGCAGCAGTTTGGGATCACTTCTCCAAGAATTGAAAGCAGTACATTCATGAATCCATCGTTTGAGTCCTCGCTCTGTAGACTGACCTTTCACAATAGCACTAGCACAGTTGCCCTGAGATACAGGAACAGACTCTTTCTGCAAAAGACAGACTTTGGAACCTGCTTCAACTGCTGTAACAGCAGCTACAACACCAGCAGCCCCTGCACCACATACAACAACATCACAGTCTATCTCCTGTGTAAAGCTGGCAATTTCGCCTAATACAACTGTTGAGGCTGCAATATCTTCCTGTATTAAATCTTTTAATACAAAGGTAGAATCAGAACTAGGAGCAGTTCCTGTAACAATTTCTGAGGATTCAGTGGGGATTTCTCCTTTTGCCTGAGCAATACATTTGTTTAAACAGCTTTTAACGGCATTGGTAGTAACCGTTGCACCAGAAACTCCATCAATTTCAGCACTCTGAGCATTCATGATTTGCTCGATTAGGTCATCTTTGATGACTTGTCCAATGTTCTCTGTTTCTTGAGAAAGGTCCAATTCAATACCTGTGATACTGTTTTCATCAAAGGTTGCTGTCATTGTTATTTGACCGATGCCAGAAGCTGTAGCTGTATAAGTGCCTGGAATATAGATTCCTTTAGAGCTGTCAGCAGCAGTAGTAGTGGCAGGTGTTTCCTCAGTAGAAGAACTAGTAGTTGTAGCAGTAGTGCTGGCAGAAGCAGGGTCAGAGCTGCTGCATCCAGAAAGAACTCCCATTGTAGCAATACCAGCAGCTCCTGCTGCCATTCCTTTAATAAAATCTCGACGGCTGATTTCTTTTTTTGCCATAATAGCCCTCCCATTTTAATTGTATATTTTTTTGCTAAATGATACAATAACTATAAACCCTGTGGCAGACACAGAGTCAATGGTGTATGGGAAATTTTTAGAAAAAGGTGAATGCCATGAAGATTCGTGAATTATCAAAGCTTAGTTTTGTCAATCCTGAGACGATTCGTGTATACCGCAACAAAGGGATGTTACGTCCTCAAAGAGATATTCAAAATGGATATTATGATTATTCTATAGAAGATTTGCTGAATGTACTTTATATTCGGAAATTGACAGGATGTAATTTATCTTTAGATACCATTTCTTATACTTATACTCATTCTGATTTATCGGATATTTTGGAGGGATATAAAAAAGAATTGAACAGATTGAATGAGGCAGTTGAAGAATTATTAAAACGTCAGTATGTTCTACAGATTACAATGGAACATCTGGAGGAATACCGTGAAAATATGAGTGGAATCTCGTTGATTGATGCATTTGACACAAGGTATGACAGCTATTTCCATGAGGATTTGTCGGACCCTGCCATGGATATTTGGATGAAACATATTGAGCTTTTTACTCAGACAGTCGGAATAAAAAAAGAACTGCTTATACAAGAGCCTTTGCCAAAGAAAATTCCAATACAACTAGGAATTGGTAGCTATAAGGGAATTTTAATGGGATATCATATGCCCATACCAAAAGATATTGCTGTTTTTCCAAAAGGAAAGTATGTAACCATGCATATCTGTTTAGATAATCTGGATTATATCTGTGCAAGTCAGATTCAGCCAATGATAGATTTTATTAAGGAACATAACTATACGATTGACAGTGATACTACTGCTTTTCTATTTCGTATTGATCATTCAGAATCTCAACCAAGGCGCATCTACAGGATTCGGGTAAAAGTAATATAAGCTATTTGAGAAGCTAAAGAATAAGGCCAGTCTCTTATCCCATTTTTGGTATAAAAGACTGACCTTCTTAACATTATCCTTCCATCTGACGCCCCAGAAATCCGGCTGCCGTTGTAACCAGCTTGACCTCCATATCACCTAACTTTGCCTTTGGCTCTCGGCTTAGGAGAGATACACTGCCAATCGCATCTCCTTCACAGATAATAGGAGCAATCGCCTGAGCTGTAATTCCTTCTATTTCTTCCGATGTCAGAGGAATAAAATTCTTGTCATCTTTTGTTGCCACAATTGTATTTCTCTCTCCAATTGCATGTTCCAGTTGTTTACTGATGGTTTTTGCAAGAAGGTCCTTCTTGGAACCGCCAGAAACAGCAATAACCTGGTCTCTGTCAGTGATACATACCATCAATCCAGTAGCTTGAGACATAGCCTCAGCATACTGTCCAGAAAATGCGGTTAATTCCACCATTGGAGAATATTTTTTTAAAATAATCTCGCCCTCTCGGTCTGTAAAAATCTCAAGGGGAGTTCCTTCTCTCAGTCTCAATGTTCTTCGTATTTCCTTTGGAATCACTACTCTTCCAAGGTCATCAATTCTTCTCACAATTCCCGTAGCTTTCATATCATAATTCCTCCATTTTGCATTGTTGTTACCTGATTTACTATATGTAGTATTTGTAAAATGGGGGGAATTTATACTGTTGAAATTTTTTTTGGTAAATAGATAAGGATAAAACTTGAAATTATAGCAAAGGTCCTCTCACTTAGGAGAATTAATGCAGAGATCTATGAGGTTTAATAAAGAATGGATATCTTATTAAAAATTATATAAAAGTTATAGAGAAGCCTAATAATCTAAAGTTTTATTGTCAAAAATATTTATTATATAAAGTTTTACTTGAATATTATTTCAAAAAAATAAATTTCTATTCCCCTATTTACCCAACTTGCCTTTCGTGATATGCTCCAATTAGAAAGTGATTCTATACTAGGAATAGAAAATGTCTGAAAAGCAAGTCTTTGTTTAGACAGTTACTATTTTGCTGATTTAGATAAAGACAGACTAATAGAAAAGAGAGGCTTATTTTATGAATACTAGAATTGAGACTGATTCCATTGGAAGCTTGGAAGTTCCTATCAAGGCATATTATGGGGTACAAACCTTGCGTGCAAAACATAATTTCAATATCACCAAACGCCCTCTGCATCCGATATTTATTGACAATCTTGCCAGAATCAAGAAGGCTGCTGCCATGACAAATATGGCAGCTAATGTGCTAGATGAAGGGATTGGAAAGGCTATCCTACAAGCTTGTGACGAGATTATTTCTGGAAAATTACATAATCAGTTTATTGTTGATGCAATCCAGGGAGGAGCTGGAACCTCTGCCAATATGAATGCGAATGAGGTTATTGCTAATCGTGCGATTGAAATTCTTGGAGGGGAAAAGGGAGATTATTCCATCGTGCACCCTAATGACCATGTTAATATGGCTCAGTCCACCAATGATGTGATTCCAAGTGCTGGAAAATTGACAATCCGTCAACTGCTTCCGAACTTGACTGATGAGCTAAAACGACTTCGTAGGGCATTAAATAAAAAAGCGGTTGAATTTGATGATGTCGTAAAAATCGGAAGAACACAGCTTCAAGATGCAGTTCCCATTCGTCTGGGACAGTCTTTTGAAGCTTATGCTGCTGTTGTAGGGAGAGATATCCAGAGAATTGAAGACCTAGACGAAGATTTGCGGATGCTCAATATTGGAGCTACTGCAGTAGGAACTGCTATCAATGTAAATCCAGTATATCTATTTCATATTATAAAGAATGTAAATTTAGTATGCGATACGGATTGCTATCAAGCTGAAGATTTGTTTGATGCAACCCAAAATTTAGATGGATTTGTACATATTTCCTCTGTATTAAAAACCTGTGCTGTCAGCTTATCCAAAATCTGTAATGACTTACGCCTTTTATCCAGTGGACCTAAGACAGGGCTTGGGGAAATCAATCTGCCTCCTAAACAAAATGGATCCTCTATTATGCCAGGAAAAATCAATCCTGTCATTCCTGAAGTTGTGAGCCAAGTTGCCTTTAATGTGATTGGCAATGATGTCACAGTCACCTTAGCAGCAGAAGCAGGGCAGTTAGAGTTAAATGCTTTTGAGCCAGTTATTTTCTATAATATTTTTGAATCGATTGACACCTTGACTGGTGCTGTACAGACACTTACTGACAACTGTATCAAGGATATTACCGTCAATCGCGACCGCTGCGAGCAACTTGTAGAATCCAGCGTAGCGATTGCCACAGCTCTTTGTCCTTATATTGGATATAAAAAATCTGCTGATATTGCGAAGCAATCTTTGGAGTCTGGAGTTTCTGTCCGCGATTTGGTATTGCAGCAGAAGTTAATGACTCCGCAGCAGTTGGAGCAGTGTTTGAATTTAAAAGCTATGACTCTGCCAGGACATATTGCAGAGTATCGGAAGATGTAGGGGTATGGGTAGATGGTAGTCTTTGATACATAATTTAACTTGTTGTGGTAGTTAAAATTTGTAGGCAAAAGTAACGCACAGAAGAGGGTTGCTCCCTGTCCTGCATCTACAGGAGCCTTAGTAACTCTTAGTTCGCACAACTCTGTGTTAGGAGCAAAAATCAAAAATCCCTATTGTCCGAGCTCAGCGAGTTTAGGGCTTTTGGGGCTGCTTTTAACAGAGTTGGGGGACCTCGTGTTACTGGCTCCGAAGTCGCAGGGCTGTAGGATATCTGGTCTGCTGCTGATAGTCGGCAGTTCTAAGTTTCGATAGCTGTTATAGTTGTTGGCTTAGTACAATAATGATAGTTAGCAAGACCTTATTATCTATCATAGCCATGTTTTATGCCTGTTCAAAATGAAAAAGTGCAGGTTCTTTTATGTTATATTTCACAATATCCATAATAATAGTTTCATCTGCAAAGAAACTGATGCTATCAGCTATTAAATCAGTTTGAATAGTAATAGTCATTACATATTCTCCATCATTGATAAATACTTCTGCACTGAATCGGTCCAGAATAAGTCTTAACTTTAATCTTCCTTCCTGACAGTTTACTTGGCAGCGGCGTTGGTGAGCAGCAGCAATACAAGAGCCAGAAAATGTTCTATCAATGGTTACTTCAGATTCATAAGGGCGGAAGGTAACTGATGTATGGTAGCGATTATCCTTGGCAAATTGTATTTCAAATTTTCGGTATATAATTTCTTTATCTTTAGGTTTTATATTCAGTTCCATATCAAGAATTCTTCCTTTTATTCCTTCTAAGGAGAGAACTCCATTTACTATGATTTCGTGGTATTCTATCTTGTTATCCCAATATTGTTCTAATTCTCGGACTGGCTTCTGGTACAGTCGGCCATTTTTAATAGAAAGCTCTCTTGGAAGAGTCATCTGTCCAAACCAGGGTGTATCTTTGGAATGCAGTTTAGAAGTATACCAGTTCTGCATCCATGCAATCATAATTCTTCTGCCATCTGGAGTGAGGATTGTCTGAGAGGCATAAAAATCAATCCCATAGTCAACAGATTGGTTGCTCTCTTCTGTCCATTCTCCTGTGTCAATATTCTCCTGCCCTATAAAGCATATGGTTTGATGTCCATTTGTATATTCCAGATTCTGAGGAATAATATCAGGAGGACTTACGAGAATCACCTGTTTTCCATCTAGTTCAAAGTAATCTGGACATTCCCACATACTGCCAAATTTGCTGTTGCTGACTGCAAGAATTTTTTCAAAAGACCAGTGGATGCAATCTTCACTTTTGAAGACTAGAATCTGTCCGTCTTGTTTTTCTTGTGTGCAGTTGCCCACTACACAGTGGAATACACCTTTATCATCTCTCCAAAGCTTTGGGTCACGAAAATCAAATTGGCTGCTGCCCTGTGGCAGACTTGTCTCTGTCAAAACAGGGTTTCCTGGATATTTTTCATAATTGATTCCATTGCCTATGGCTATGCATTGAGTCTGAATTTCTCGCTTACTATTTTGTGAATGGGAATCCTTTACTACTCCGGTATACATTAAAAGATGATAGTGGTCGTCTAATTCTATAGCGCTACCAGAAAAACACCCGTCTTTGTCATAGGGGAAATCAGGGGCAAGGGCTATAGGAAGATGTTTCCAACAAAGTAGGTCTTTACTGATGGCATGTCCCCAATGCATAGGCCCCCAGTGAGAATCATATGGATGATATTGATAAAATAAATGGTATTTTCCTTGATAAAAAGAAAAGCCATTTGGGTCATTCATCCATCCTACACGGGCAGAGAGATGAAAAGCTGGACGTGGTTCTCCGGCAATGGTGTGCTCCATGGTTTCTTCGTATTTTCTTGCATCGCTCAGAATTTGACTTATCAATTTTGGTTCCTCCTATTGTGAACGATATATTATCTAAATAATGAAATTGTAACCACATTTTTTCAAAGTCATTTTAGATCAATAGTGGTCTTTCTAGAAATACTTTCTATTTATTTTTAGAGAAAATTTTAACAGATTTACAGAAATTTTGCAACTTCTAGAGGGTTTGAATTTTCCTATTTTTTCCTGTCCGCTTTCTGCAAAGTCGCATAAATACGAAACAAAGAGGGAGTTGTCAGTTGTGATTGTCGCTTTTGTGGAAAATACTGATTTTATGCGGGTTTCAGAGGTGAAAATTTCAAAAATGGGGAAGCTCAAACTAGAGGGGGAAGATAAGGTTAGAATTTAAAATAAATTGTGAGAGAAACAACATAAAAAAGAATCAGGCGAGCCGGACTCGCACGCCGAAGTGCGGCAGCGGCAGCAGCCATTTTCCTTATGTGTGTAGTGCGCATCTCACTGAAGGTTTTTGCTTTATAGGACGCAATTTCTTATAAAGTAAAAAGTTACTGGAAAGTAACATAGTTAAATAGTTACTTTCCAGCAGCAATAGGTTTTATATATCATTTAGGAAAATTTTTTAGGAGAGGAATGACAAAAGAGAATATCAATATGTAAATAACTGAACCCAATAGGTGACACCATTAGAATTTTGATAATAGGCAACACCGATTTTAGTATAGCTTGCATTGAGGATATTGGCACGATGTCCTTGACTGTTCATCCAACCATTCATTACTTCGGCAGGGGTTTTTTGCCCATAAGCAATATTTTCACCGCTTCCCCAATAACTGATTCCACTCTGGTCCAGAACAGTATTATAGTAAGTTCCATCAGGTCTGGTATGGGAGAAATTACTGGTAATTTCTTGAGCACGGATCGCAGCGGCAGCAGATACATCAGTAGCTTCCGTTACAGCAGAGAGCCCAGCTTTGGAACGCTCATCATTAACAAGGTCAATAACTTGTTGGGCATAAGAGCGATTTTGGTCAGTTGAAGGTGGTGTGGGTTTTTGGGTGTCAGGCTTCTGAGTATCCGGTTTTTGAGTATCAGGATTTTGGGTATCCGGCTTTTGAATGTCAGGATTTTGAATATCTGGTTTCTGAGTATCTGGTGATGGAAGATTCGGTCTTAAGATATCTACACAGTCGGAGGAATCAGAACCACCAGATATACTAGGAAAGTCGGAGGAATCTGGAAGATTTGGGACTATTTGGTTATTGGAATTTCCTTGACAATTAGGTACAAGAGGATTTTCTAATGTTCCTGGAAGAGTTGAGGAATTATTCCAGCTATTTTGGCAATTAGAGCTAGAATTTCCAGAAGTTATCATTTGCAGGACATCATTGATAGAACAATTATTTCCAGAAAATAAATTTCCTGCATTTTGGTTTCCTGTATAGGCACTATTATTTCCAAAATAATTTTTGTTTCCTGTAGAGTCTCCACATACAGAATTACCGCTTATTACATAGGTTCTTACTGCTGCCTGGGAGGCCATCGTTGATGTTGCGGTCATTGCTGCTGCAGCCATAGCAGTATATAAGGTAAGTCGTTTCATAGTATCCTCCTATCTGTTACATTTTTTTTACATTTTTGTTACAAAACAATAGTAACATACAGAAGTTGGGAATTCTATAGGGAATGGTTGGGGGTTTTGGCTTAGCTTTCCACTTTTGGAACTTAAATGTTCAAAGATATATACCAAAAGTATTGATTGACAGGGAAAATCTAACCTATTATACTAAATTTATCAATAAATTATTGGGGGTAAAAGGGGGATATACATAATGGCAGGGGCAATCAATGATGCTCTGGTTCAACAGTTCCGAGAATGGGTGCTGACTCAAACCAGTCCGAAATACAATCTATTTGTAAATAAAAAAGATGAAAATGTAATTGTGCTCGAAACCAAGTACTGTCGTGGAGAAGTGACATTTTTTCCTATGGACATTATTCAACTCAGTGTATTAAACCTTGAGACAAACCATCATGATTTTTATCTGCATTTCCAGATGCATACCTTAGGGCATGCAATGAAACTGTTTGAAGAGATGATGGAGACTGTGCAGGAATTAACAGTTGAATCTCCTACGCGAATTTTACTATGCTGTACCAGTGGTCTTACTACTGGATTTTTTGCAGAAAAATTAAATGAATCGGCAAAGCTTTTATCGTTAAATTATGAATTTTCTGCTGTGTCTTATGGAAAGTTGTATCATGCGGCCTGTGAATATGATATCATCCTTTTAGCCCCACAGATTTTTTATATCTATGAGACAGCTCAGAAGATTCTTCCAGATAAAAGGATATATAAAATACCACCCAAAGTATTTGCTACTTATGATGTGCGTGCGGTATTTAGTGATTTAGAACCATTGCTGCATCCTTCTACAGCAGCCAATAAAAGTTATGTAAGACAATTACCCTTAAAACAGCAAATCAAAGCACATGGCAAAATTTTGGCCATTGCTTTAATCCCAGAAGAACAGCATTTCTTTTTTACTTCTAGAATTTACAATGACCACAATGATGTTATCTATGATGAAGTTAGTATCAAACCCAGGATTTGTCTGGAGGATATCTATGACCTCTGCGACATGGCCTTTGCTATTTATCCAGATATCCAGATTACAGGGCTATCCATGCCAGGAATTGTTGATGATGGGAGAATCACCTTGCTGACTCAGGGGTTTGACGAAAGCAATGTGCTAGAATCTTTATCCAAAAAATATTCTCGTAAATTTGTCTTAAGCAATGATGCCAACTGTATTGCTGTAGGATATTATGCATCTCAAGATGAGTATAAATCGCTCTCATTTTTGTTTAAGCCGCATATCAGTTCAAAAGGTGGGGTTGGGAGTATCCACAATGGGCAGTTGATTGAAGGATATAAGCATGTAGCTGGAGAAATCCAATATATGCCCATGAATATTGATGATAGTCACTATCCGATGTGGATGACTCCAGAAGAAACTTTATCTTGGGTCGCCCGCATTAGCTCTTCTATTATTAGCCTTCTTGGGCCAGACTTAATTCTGCTGTTTTGTCGTCTGATTGCTCATACAGATGATGTGATACAGGAAATCGGAAAATATATTCCTGCAAGGTATCTTCCAGAAGTGGTACAGATTGACAGCGTGAAAGATTATATGTTGTTTGGGCAAATGGTTCTTTGTACAGAAGAATTAGAATAGAAGGATAGATCTTGAATAAATTTATTCAAGACTTCAAATCAGATTGTCAAAGAACTTCTGTTAAGCGACGGTAAAATAGAAGTTCTTTGGCAGTTATCCTTTATCATATCAGATAAATGAAGTATTTATTCAAATTTATAGTTTGCAATATAGTTTTACAAAATTTTCTTTTATCGCTTGGAATATAAAGCCTTTGCACTGATTCCAGGAAGCCGGCCCAATTTTCCAGATAATGCACTGATTTTGTCCATAGGAGCATCTACTATTACACTAATAATATTTACTCCTTTTTTTTCATAGGGCAATCCCATACGACCAATAATAAACTCTCCATATTCATGAAGAAGCTGGTTTATCTCACTTACCATATTTTTATCCTCTACAATAATGCCAATCACTACAATCCTTGTCTCTTGTTCCACGCTTTTCCTCCTAAAAATAAAAAATTTTTTAATAAACAAAAAAAGCACCAACCCCAGCGCTTACTATCGCCAAAACCAGTGCCTTACCTGCGCCTTCAGGGATTCGAACCCTGGACAAATAGATTAAGAGTTTTTCTTAGTTTAATGATATAGAGTCAACCTTTTAATGGTTGTTACAAAGAAATTAAAATTCTATAGTAATCTTCAATATCATATGCTATAATCCTCTTAATCAGTGTAGACAGTATGGGGATAGTTCCTCGGTTGCCCTTTTCGGAAACGGAAAGGGGGTTGCTATGAATACGTTAGAAATTTTAACACTGCTCCTAGTGGTATTTGCCGCTTTGACTTACATAGATAATCACAACAACCGTAAATAGATAGAAAATGAGCTATCCTCTACGGCGAATAGAGGATAGCTCGTTGTTTTGTAACTCATTGTTATAATTCATCAAGTTTCCGTCTAGGGTAATGGGGACAAGCCAATATCTCTATTACCTTCTGCATTGATTATAAATGATTTCTTGCTCATTTGCAAGTAAAAGTTTAGGAGATGGGGATAGTAAAATATCCCCATTTTTAAATTAGTAACAAATATACTGTATACACGATACAAAAATCTATTTTAAGTATCAAGAAGGGCTAAATTTTTTAAGTAGCTAATCTTTTATTTCTCCAAGCTCGCAATACCCCAATCTCTGCATCTTCAACATGTTTCATATCTCTTTGTATTTGACAAAGAAGCAACTCCTATTCTAACTTTTACCCCCTTGTACAACATGTTTACGCCGTAGATTCACTTTTATACGAGCGAGGAAATACCAGTCCACAGCATCTTAAATATCATAGCCATACCTGTAGAAAAGGTAAAGAGTGGCTGTGATAGAAATAGTATTTAGACCTTGGAGAGGGTCTGTAAACACTACTACTTTTATAATACGAGTAAGGTATTATAAAAAAGATAAGGAAGTAAGCGAGGGGCTGGGAAAGAGAGAACAAAAAAGCACCAGCCCCAA
>DEPC01000218.1 GCA_002358555.1 Hungatella sp. UBA3402
TCGGGGAATGGTATTTTTAGAGATTGACGGAGCTATGGTGGAAAAGGTTCTAGCTTCTGGGGAAGTATTAAAAGTGGATACAGGAAATGTGGTAGGATTTGAGAGAACGGTAAATTATGAGATTGAGACAGTAAAAGGACTTGGAAATATCTTTTTTGGCGGCGAAGGGTTATTTCTGACCAAACTGACAGGGCCAGGCAAAGTGATTTTGCAGACACAAAATATCGCAGAATTTGCCGGACGAATCGCTAGGTTTATTCCGACTAGCGGAAAGTAAGGGTAATAGTTGAATACCATTTTTCTTTATGATATACTTTATCAAAAAAGAGGAGGAACAAGGCTATGAAACGGTTATTAGCGATAGGAGAAGCATTGATTGACTTTATTCCAGAGGAAACAGGAAAAGAACTTAAAAATGTCAGCGGCTTCCAGCCAGCAGTAGGGGGTGCTCCTGCTAATGTATGCGGGGCTTATGTGAAGCTTGGTGGAGAAGCTGCCATGATTACTCAATTGGGTGATGACCCATTTGGAGACAAGATTGTAGAAGAATTTAAAAATTGCGGTATCAACTGCGACTATGTAAAAAGAACAAAGCAGGCAAATACTTCCTTGGCTTTTGTGGCATTGAAAAGCGATGGCAATCGGGAGTTTTCCTTTTATCGGAAACCAGGGGCAGATATGCTTTTGAAAGCAGAAGATATCAAAAAAGAATGGTTTGAAAATGCATTTGGCTTACATTTCTGTTCGGTTTCTCTGGGAGATTTTCCGATGAAAGAGGCTCATAAAAAAGCGATTGAATATGCATTGGAAAAGGGACTTTTGATTAGCTTTGACCCGAATCTTCGCTTACAGCTTTGGGATGATTCTGAAAAGCTGCGTCAAGCCATTTTAGAATTTATTCCTATGTCCCATGTACTGAAAATTTCTGATGAAGAACTGGAATTTATCACTGGATGCAATAAGATTGAAGAGGCATTGCCCAAGCTTTTGACAGGAAATACTCGCATGGTAATCTATACAAAAGGCTCAGAAGGTGCAGAATGTTATACAGCCAAGGAAAAGGGAGAAGCAGCAGGAAGGAAAGTAAAAGCTGTGGATACCACAGGAGCTGGGGATGGCTTTATCGGCTCTTTCCTATATTGTCTGGCAGAGTCTGGCGTGACAGCAGAGAGCCTGACAGAGATAAAGGGAGAGAGGATGGCAGAATATCTGCAATTTGCCAATACATTCTGTGGAATCAGTGTAACAAAACATGGAGCCATTGCATCCTATCCTACTATGGAAGAGATGAAAGAATGTGAAAAATAGGCCATCAAATTGGTGACATTCTATAGGAATAATAGAATGCCTGTTTGAATGCAATTTTGGCAGAAGAAAATTAAACTTACATTACTGTTTACACCATAGATTAAAAGAAAGACGAGAGAAGCTGTAGATTTTCCCGTCTTTTTTTATTATAATAGAACAGAAGGCTTTCGCAATCTGGCCTGACTAAAATAGATAAAGGTGGAAACTATTATGTATCAGATAGATTTTGAAAAACCAGGACATGTACATTTTATCGGAATTGGTGGAATCAGTATGAGTGGGCTGGCTGAGATTCTTATGAAAGGGGGATTTACAATATCTGGCTCTGATTCCCATGAGTCAGAATTGACAAACCATTTAGAAGAGAAAGGAGTAACAATATTCTATGGGCAACAATCCTCCAATATTCAAGAGGGAATTGATGTAGTTGTCTATACAGCAGCAATCCATGCAGACAATCCAGAATATGTAGCAGCAGTCAAGGCAGGACTTCCCATGCTGAGTCGAGCTGAACTTTTAGGGCAGATGATGAAAAATTACAAATATTCGGTAGGAATTTCAGGAACGCATGGGAAAACTACCACAACTGCTATGATAGCAGTAATTCTGATGGTTGCCCATAAAGACCCTACCATTTCTGTGGGAGGAATCTTAAAAGCAATCGGTGGCAATATTCGGGTTGGTGGCTCCAATCTGTTTGTAACAGAGGCATGTGAGTATACCAATAGTTTTTTGTCCTTTTTCCCAAATATGGAGGTAATTCTAAATATAGAAGCAGACCATTTAGATTTTTTCAAAGATATTGATGATATCAGACATTCATTCCGACTGTTTGCTGAGAAGTTGCCAAAAGAAGGACTTTTGGTAATCAACAGTGATGTCGAGAGATATCAGGAAATTACACAGGGGTTAGAATGTCGAGTAATTACTGTGGGACAAAAAGCTTCCAGTGATTTCAGTGCTGCACATATTACCTATGATAATTATGCTAGAGATACGTTTGATTTATTGATTCATGGTAAGAAGGCAGCCACCATTACCTTGGGAGTGCCAGGAGAACATAATGTATACAATGCCTTGGCAGCCATTGCTGTCTGCATGGATTTAGGGATTGATATGGAGTATATTAAAGAAGGGTTGGAACAATTTACAGGAACCCAACGGAGATTTGAAAAAAAAGGAGAGATAGGTGGAGTCACCATTATTGATGACTATGCTCATCATCCCAGAGAGATTACAGCTACTTTGAAAACAGCAAGGAATTATCCTCACAATAAGATTTGGTGTGTATTTCAACCTCATACATACACCAGAACAAAGGCATTTTTAGACGAGTTTGCAGAAAGTCTGGCTGCTGCAGATGAAGTGATTCTGGCAGATATCTATGCAGCGAGAGAGACAGATACTTTAGGTATTAGTTCCAGAGATATTGCACAGCGAATTGAAGATTTGGGGACAAAAGCCCACTATTTTTCCTCATTTGAAGAAATTGAAAGATTTATTTTAAAAAAATGTATGCACGGTGATTTGTTGATAACTATGGGGGCTGGAGATATTGTAAAAGTGGGAGAAAACCTGCTTAGAGGGTAAGTTATCCACATTATCCACAGAGTTTTCAACACCTCTGTGGATAAGTTTTGTGGATTCTTTAGTTTACATAACAAATATTCAGTCAATTCTAAAAAGCTTGATTTACAAGGACTCTGACAGAATATAACAAAATTTTTATAGTTATGTTAATCAATAATCCACAAAATCCACAAAGTCCACAATTCTATGGTACATAAAGTGGGCCTATTTTCTTTTGGAAAAACATGTGATATGATGGAAATAGGAGAAAAGGACAGGTGAATTGTGGATATGAAAAGTTGTTTGGAACTGAATGCCACTATGGTTGCCAACGAGTTTATTGACTGCTATATGGCAGAAGCTAATGGAGAATATGTAAAGGTATATCTGTATATTCAGCGCCATCAAGGACAGATTCAGAATGTGTCAGAGATTGCAGATGCATTGGATCACACAGAATCAGATATTAAGCGTGCACTGGTATATTGGATGAGACAGGGAGTACTGGAAGACAAAGGAAATTTTGGGGCAAACTTTGGTACAGAAAGAGGCAGTATCCGAGTTGTTCCAGAGGCATCAGGGCAATATAGACTGGCAGGTACACTGGAAGAAAGTAACAATTATAGTGAGGAAGCCTTGTTAGAGAATCAATTTGCAACCAAAACTGTCTTGGAAGGTGCTTTTGAGATTGATGTTAAAAATGTATCCATAGGGAGTAATGAAGGTGGAAATCTATCAGATAAAGAAGAAAATTCGGATGAGAACCCATTAACAACAGATAAAAGCCAGCCAATCGCTATAACTCAAGATATGGAAGATACTTCGGGCAGGTCGTCTGGAAGATACCGGAAGACTTATACACCAGAGCAGGTGAGCAGTCTGGCTGGTCAGGAGGATTTTACTCAACTTTTATATATAGCACAAAAATATATGAACAAAACATTTACTCCCAGAGAGTGTGAGGTATTTGCCTATCTATATGATGCCCTGCATATGTCAGCAGAGCTTTTGGAATATCTGGTGGAATACTGTGTTCAAGGCGGACATTTCAGCATTCGATATTTGGAATCTGTGGCTTTAGACTGGCATAAGAGGGAAATTAGTAATGTAGATATGGCAAAAGAGTATACAAGTACATTTTCCAAAGAGGGATTTGCCGTGATGCGGGCATTTGGAATTGTGGACCGCAGACCAGGGGATTTTGAGCAGATACTGATACGCAAATGGTTCTGGGAGTTTGGATTTACCAAGGATATAGTAATGGAGGCATGCAGCCGAACTTTACAGGCTATCTATAAGCCCAGTTTTCCCTATACAGATAAAATTCTTTCTGAATGGAATAATCTTGGTGTCCGAGATATGGAGGATATCCGAAGAATAGATGAGAAAAGGAAGATAGATGGCTGGCAAAGTGACAAAAGCCAGGCAGTAGGAAGATTTTCCAAAAATCAGTTCCATAACTTTGAACAGCGCAATACCAATTACGATGCCATGATGCTGGAGCGTGTGAAGGAGAAACTAGGAGAGAGGTAGCTTAACAGGACAAGAGGATATCTGGAATACTAGGCTATTATCAAAAATGGCCTGAAGGGAACAGTGATGAAAAGATAGTTAGCTATAAGGAGAATATATGATATGGCATTGAGCAATTCTCAATATAATGCAATTATGCGTATCTATAATCAGCGGCAATTTCAGAATAAGCATGAGCAGGAGCAGAGGATAACAGAAGTTTACGAGCGTCTGCCCCAAATCCACCAGATTGATGATGCCATCAGCACTCAGGCAGTGGCTTGTGCGAAACGGCTTTTGGAGGGAGATTTGGGAGCCAGGGAGAGATTAAAAAAACAGATTGCAGATTTAAGGGAGGAAAAGGCAATCCTGTTGGAAGTCTATGGATATGCACCAGATTATATGGATATGCAGTATCACTGCAAAGAATGCCAGGACACAGGATATATAGGGGGGAAAAAATGTCATTGCTTTAAAAAAGAAGAGATTCGGCTTTTATATTCTCAGTCCAATATCCAGGAAATTTTGGAGAGAGAGAATTTTTCTACTTTTACATTTTCTTATTATGATAATAAAGAGGTGATTCCGCAAATCAACATGACCGTAGCCGATTATATGAAAGAAGTCTACCGATGGTGCAGAGAGTATGTAGAAAAATTTAAACCAAATGGCGGTAATCTGATTTTTACAGGAAGCACAGGGGTAGGAAAGACCTTTCTCACCAACTGCATTGCAAAAGCGCTGATTGACAGATTTCAGTCTGTAATTTATCTGTCAGCGAATGATTTGGTTGAAATTTTTTCTAAGAATAAATTCCATTATGACACAGAGCAGGAGATGCGGGAGACCTATCAATATATTCTGGACTGTGATTTGCTCATAATTGATGATTTGGGAACCGAATTGAATAATACTTTTGTCTCGTCACAGTTATTTTACTGCATCAATGAACGGCTGCTGAGAAAGAAAAGTACAATCATTTCTACCAATCTGTCCATGGACAAGCTTCGAGATACTTATTCAGACCGGATTTTGTCAAGGATTGCTAGCCAATATTCGCTTATCCCCTTGTATGGCGAGGATATCCGAGCAAAAAACCCACAGGTATCTTGACTATTTTGATGCATAATGTTATAAAATACTTGAAAATGAAAATCGCATAATCATGGAGGAAAAAGATGATATACGAAGAGAAAACCATTGAAACCATTCCGGTTGGCCCCCTTGGACTTGTTCCGCTGAAAAGCTGTATGGAATTAGGAAAGAAAGTAAATGATTATCTTGTAACTTGGAGACGTGAAAGAGAAAGTGAACATAAATCTACCATTGCATTTGCAGGGTATCAGCGGGACTCCTATATTGTCAGTGCAAAGACCCCTAGATTTGGCTCAGGGGAAGCAAAGGGAACCCTAGAAGAATCCGTTCGAGGAGATGATTTGTATATCATGGTTGATGTGTGTAATCACAGTCTAACCTATTCCCTATGTGGTATGACAAACCATATGTCGCCAGATGACCATTTTCAGGATTTAAAGAGAGTTATTGCTGCTGCAGCAGGAAAAGCGCGTAGAATCAATGTGATTATGCCATTTTTATATGAAGGAAGACAACATAAACGTTCCAATAGAGAATCTTTGGACTGTGCTTTGGCTCTTCAGGAACTGACAAATATGGGGGTCGAAAATATCATTACCTTTGATGCTCATGACCCAAGAGTGCAAAACGCGATTCCAGGAAAAGGCTTTGAAACTGTACAACCTATCTATCAGTTTATTAAACATCTTTTAAAAGTTGAGACAGAGCTACAGATTGACAGTGACCATATGATGGTGATTAGCCCTGATGAGGGCGGAATGGGACGTGCTGTCTACTTTGCAAATGTGCTGGGATTAGATATGGGAATGTTCTATAAACGTCGTGATTATACGCGGATTGTGGACGGACGAAATCCCATTGTAGCCCATGAATTTTTGGGAAGCAGCGTGGAAGGAAAAGATGTGATTATTGTAGATGATATGATTTCTTCTGGTGAAAGTATGCAGGATGTTGCAGCAGAGCTTAAAAGAAGAAAAGCGAAAAAAGTATTTATTTTCGCTACCTTTGGGCTATTTACAAACGGATTGGAAAGGTTTGACAAGTTCTATGAAGAAGGATTAATTGACCGTGTTTTAACTACTAATCTGGTGTATCAGAGTCCAGAGCTTTTGGCCAAACCTTACTATACAAGTGTGGATATGAGCAAATATATTGCTCTGATTATTGATAATTTAAATCATGATGGGTCATTAAGCGGATTGTTGAATCCTACAGGAAGAATTAATCGGTTGCTGAAACGGTATCGGGAGAAATAGAAGCTTTGTGGTTAATCAGTTAAAAGAGAGACAAGGAGTTATACATGGAAAGAAATTGTTCACTGAGCTATGGTTTTTTAGCTTAGGGAGCAATTTCTTTCCATATTAGCTACTTTCCTTCCACATAGAAATTGAAATTTTATACAAAATTTGACAGAAACCTAGTTTGAGGTTTGCAGATTTTGATACCCCTTTGAAATCGATATTTGGAGGAAACGATGCAAATTGAAACAAAGAGGATATATTTAAGAGAATTGACATTAGACGATTTTTCGGAACTCTATGATGTTTTGGCGGACCCTGCTATTATGCAATATTATCCTTACAATTTCGATAAAGACAGGGTGATGAATTGGATTACAAAGAATATTGAGAGATACCAAATGTTCAGATTTGGACTTTGGGCTGTTGTTTTGAAAGAAACTGGTGAAATGATTGGTGACTGTGGTGTTACCATGCAAACTATCAATGGCAATATAAAACCAGAAATCGGGTATCATATTAACAGAAAATTCCAAAGACAAGGTTATGCAAAAGAGGCTGCACAAAAATGTAGAGATTGGACATTTGAAAATACTCCATTTAATATGTTATATTCTTATATGAAAGAGAAGAATATTGCATCTTCTGCTACTGCAATCGCAAATGGAATGTGTAAGGTTGATGAATTTTTTGATGATGAAAATGAAAAGACTGTGGTCTATGCAATTACAAGGAACGATTGGATTTTGCTTAAAAAGTAAATGTTACATTTAATAATATCATGTTGGAGAGACGGGGAAGATATGTTTGGAAAGAAAAAGACCTCTATGCCCGAAGTTGAATTCGATAGAGAAAACCAGTATGCCGTTTTAAAATGTAGTATCTGCAATGGAGAGAAGGTAGCTGGATTTAAGGATTTACATACAAGAAAATTTACGGAAGTTATGCTGGTCAGAAATGAGACAGACCTTCAACAGTTTATGGAATTGTATCATTTGGAATCTGTGGAAAAAGAGTATTAGTTTATTCTATAATTATCTAAAAAGAAATTTTGAGATAGAATAGGAGATTTTTCATGTTAAAAGATTTGGTATATCAATGTCGGTCTTATCGGCGGTTTTATGAGGAGATAAGGATTTCTCAAGAAGATTTAAAAGGATTGGCAGATTTGGCTAGAATGACTGCCTGTACAGGAAATTCTCAGGCATTGAAATTTAAGTTGGTAAATACTCCAGAGGAAGATGCTCTTGTTTTTTCGACATTAGGCTGGGCCGCTGCATTGCCAGACTGGCCAGGGCCAAGACAGGGAGAGAGACCTTCTGCATATATTATTGTGTTAGAAGATAGAAGTCTTGGAAAGAATAAATATATGGATGCTGGAATTGCTGCTCAAACCATGATGCTTGGGGCAGTGGAAAAAGGATATGGCGGCTGTATGCTGGCCAATGTGCAGCGTGATAAGTTGGCAAAAATGTTTCATCTTGATTCTGAACGCTATGTAATCCATATGGTGTTGGCGCTTGGAAAGCCTAAGGAAGAAGTGCAAGTGGTTGCTGTGAGAGAAGATGGAAATGTGAACTATTACCGAGATGAAAATGGGAGACATTATGTGCCTAAAAGAAATTTGGAAGATATTATTTTATAATCTTTAAAAAACATGAATCTATCAAGTAGTAATAAAAATATAGTGCATAGAGGGAGAGAGTATGGCAGAGAGAGTCTATTTATGTGAGAAAGGAAAGCAGGGGATAGAAATTTTGGAATGTTGTGGGTTTGACAGTTTGGTTGTAATTCCCGAGGAGATCGAGGGTTTGGCAGTGATAGCCCTGGCTCCCTATCTATTTTCTGTCCATGAAAACCATAATGACAGGCAGCATCTGGATACTTTTTGGTGGTCCTTTGCAGGAAAAAGAATATCTCAACAGGAGGCAGAAGAACTGCCAAAAGTGAAGGGAAACTCTCTAAAAGAACTGAGTTTTCCATCCTCTTTAAAACAAATAGGTGCCTATAGCTTTTATAATTGTGAAGAGTTAAAAAGGTTGGAGCTTTACAGTACTACCTTGGATTGGGGAGCAGGGGTGTTTGCCGGCTGTGTGGGAATTGAGGAGTTAGTGATTCATGTAGATGAATCTCAAAAATCTTGTTTAAAGGAAATTTTGGCAGAATTAAGGCAGACTCTTCGAGTGATTTATAAAGGAAAAGAACAGGCAAATCTGGTTTTCCCAGAATTCTTTGAGGAGGCAGTGGAGAATACTCCAGCAAGAATTTTGGTGACAAATACTCATGGATGCGGTCAGAAATATCGGAATGCCTTTGTGCAGACTCAGTTTCAGTTTAAGGAATATGACAGTCTGTTTCCCCATATTCAGGTACAGGAGTCAGAAGAGTTAGTTATGGAACTGGTGTTAGGAAGGGTTATGTATCCTTATCAACTGGCAGAAGAACATAAAAGACATTATATGCAATATTTAAAAGAGCATTGGACTGAGGCAGCCTGTTATATTGTAAAAAAAGAAGATATACAATCTCTTAGGTGGCTGACAGAAAATCTTTCTTATGATAATTCTGACTTAAAGATGGCGATTGAGGCTGCGAATCGCAAGGGAAATGTATCTGCAGTCAGCCTGCTTATGAATTTGTCAGGAAGTCAGGAAAAGGCAGGACGGCGCAGGTTTGTATTGTAGAGGAAAATGAGCCATATGAAGCAAGTTTTGTGGAAATAAAATCGTCCAATTCTATAAACTGGAATTTATAAACTTGCTCCTTGCCTTTTCGGCTTCTACAGGATTTATCCATTCAAGAATTGTAATTAGCTCATCATGGGCTGAATTGATATTTCCCCACCAATTCCAGTCCGACTGATTCATTCGCTTTAATACTGCTGGCTTAAATACTTTTTGCAGACGAAAGTTTTCTATATACTTTCTTGCAATTACAATTTCAATATATCTCTTGGAATATCTAGGAATACCTATAACAAGTACACTTTTATGTCCCATTCCACCATAAACTAAATTAACAAATACTTTTGTATTTGGACGGAACTGTTTATTTCCGTACCTCAATTCATGATTTTCTCCATATTTATGTTCTTTGACAATATTGCCAACAAGACACCATTGCCATTCATATTCAGCAAAATTTTCTTCTTTTATTGTTTCCATTATATTTATTATCAAACGATTACCCCAAAAGCCCTTTGGTAAGAAGCTTAAGTGTAATTTGAATCATATCTTCCATAGATTCTTTTTGTCCATTCTTTATCCAGAATTTGTAAATTTCCGTCAGGCAGCCATTAATATATGCCAACAATATCGGATGAGAGTTGGCATCATAATTGAGGTATTTTTCGTCAAATTTGAGAACTGCATAATTATTGGTATCTGATGTATCAATAGGGAAATGTCCTTTGCTGTTTAATATTTTTTCATCGAGAACATCGAAAGACAGTGAAGATTTGTAGCAGTTACGCACAACTTTTTCAAGATCATCAGGCAGTCTTGCATCTTTGATAGGTTCTAGAAAGTGGTCAATGATATCGGTTTGCATTTTAAGCAGTAACGCATCCATAGAAGGATAATGAAGATAAAATGTATTGCGGTTAATCTCAGCACGGGAAGCTAGTTCCTGTATAGAAATATGAAAATAATCTTTTTCTTTTAATAATTCTCGGAAAGTCTGCTGAATCAGACGCTCTGTCTTTCGGAAACGTAAATCCTCCTGCGTTTTTTTCTTCATTTTTTCAACTCTACTAATCTACAATTTTGTAAATCCTGCTGATTAAACAGCAGTTCACAATATACTGGCTATTGATAAATAAAACTGTTGTTATTATAATATAAATATGCTTGCTAAACAATAGTTTAGAGATATTTTTTGATAAGCCACAACCAGAGATACCATTTGATTGCAGCCATAAAAAAGAATAATTGCAAAACAAAAATGTCAGGAGGCGGTTTGTCTGGATCCTATCATAAAGATTCTTGTCTTCCAGATCAGTACACAATTCTTTTGTATGGAAATCAATAAGATGGAGGGAATAGTTTCTGAAAAACAAACGGCTAATACTTCAAGTGGAAAGACAATAAGCGTGAGTAATAACATTATTCCAGTACTGGATTTGCATGAAACATTCCAAATACCTCCTTTGACTTCCAGTAAAAATATGTTTATTGTGCTTGTATTAGACAGCAGGAGATTGGCTGTTGCCATAGATAAAATAGAAGGAATTTATGATATACCATACCATAACCTATATTCGGTTCCTTTCGCTGTACAGAATAGAACAATTAAAAAGATAGCTGTCTTGGGAGAACGATTAATTCCTGTATTTGCGCCAGAGTAATTGTTTATGCAGTTTAGAAGTTGGGGCTGTTGCAAAATAATAGATTTCTACCATATACAGGATGGATATTTGGAATATCATATCTATATATGGTAAAGTCATGGTATTTTGCAACAGCCCCATTTAACTAGCATAATGAGTTAATTTATCTATAGGACCTTTATAATCCTCTTATAAATGTCAAATCATCTTTTGCAAACAACAAATTCATTTCCTCTCGAATCAGATAGAGTTCTCGATCTTGTTTTTGCAGCCATCTGCTGATTGCTTCATAGCGCATGACTCCAGTTCCTAAAGGCTCTGGCTGATATCTTCGGCTCCTTCCCAAAATGAAATCCTTAATATGCAAGACATCTACATACTCGCCAATAGCTCCTAGCCAAGTTGTCCAAAGCTGCTCTTGGTCTGTATGCTCTGGAAACTCCAACAGATTTGAGGCATCAAAGATAAGCCGGAGATGTTTGTTATCATTGACTATGGAAATAACTTCCAGAGTTGTCTCCAAATCAGTGAGTGGATGCCAGTATACAGGCTCTAAGGCTAACTTCATATCAATACGATTCGCTTCTTCCATAACTCTTTGGATACTGTCGAGCATATAAGGCTTCCACTCTCGCTTTTGTTCCTGATTCAAATGGGGATAGGCTGTTTCTGTTCCAACCACCATGGCCCCCAATTCCTTGCCCAGCAAAAGACTGCGTTTTAATGTCTTTACAGCATAATTCCGAACATTTTTATCAGGGTTTCCCAAATCCATATAGCAGCCAAATACAGGGATATCCACTCCATTTTTATCAAATTCTTTTCGTATTTGTTTCAGATGCTTAGATGTGATACTCTCATAAGAATCAATTTCCATAAATGCTTTAGGCAGAACTAACTGTGCTGCCAGATAGCCCTCATCATGAAGAAGGGCTGCCATTTCTTCTATGCTTCGTTTCCCATAATCATGGGCCCGAACTCCTGCTTTCATCACAGATCACCTCTCTGTATACAGATATTTTAATTATTTGCAGCAAGAAATCCCTTACTTCTAAAGGAGGAGTGCATCACTCGTCACATAGTAAGCGCCTCAGCTAATGCTAGTATGGTAAGTGATTGTCCATAAGCCATAGGTGCAATCAAAATATTCTTATAATGTTCTGCATTGTATCCCATGCCTGTACCGCCAGATACATTGAGGACTGTGCCATCTTCGTCAATATTATTTAAAATACCCTGGATAGCTTTTGAGGCACAAGGAAAGAACGAATCATCTAAAATACCATATCGGATTCCTTTTAAAATTCCTGCTGTGATAGCTGCTGTGCCGGAAGTCTCCAAATAGCTGGTACTGTCTGTCAATACTGTATGCCACAGACCACTCTCTTTATCCTGCAATTCTTTTAACTTGGATACTTGAGCCTTATAGGTATCAATGATAAATGCCTTGAGTCCTGCATTCATGGTTCCCTGGAACATATCTATGTAATCTAAGATTCCCAAGGTAAACCAACTATTTCCCCTGCACCAGAAAATGCCGCCAAAATTGTTGCGCTCATTAAAGGTCCAGCCATGATAGAAAAGACCACTTTGTTTGTCGTAGAGATATTTAATATGCATCAGCACTTGATGGATGGATTCATCAATCCACTCCTGACGTTTATATTTCTGTCCCATACGGTTTAAAAACAGAACCGTCATAAATAAAGTGTCAATCCACATCTCATTTTCATTGAGACGAACTCCCTGACGGTCGCCATTAGCGCTGGTGACATGCTGAAACCCTCCTTCTCTGGTGCGAGGGAGGCAGTACATCAGCCAATCTGCCCACTTTAAACAAAGCTCTTCAAATTGCTCATCATGATAAGCTTCATTTAGCTCAACTAAGGTTAAAAGCGGGGTGGTAGTGTTGATATTTTTTGATGGAAGTCCTGCACTGATATTATCCTTAAACCAGCGGTAGAGAAAATCCTTATAGTCATCACGGTTTTTAATCTTCATAATTTTAAGCAGACCATATAAGCCTACACCCTGAGGCCAGTCCCATTCATGAATACCAAAATCTCTTTTAAAGAAACCAATTTTTTCTCCACCTTCAGCCAGCTCCTGTTCATCCTCTGGACCGCCTAAGTTCATTAATTTGTCAATCACTAATTCTAATTTTGCTTCCAATTCTTTTTGATTGATATCTTTCATTTTACCCTCCAAAACTAGATTTTTGCCAACGCTTATTATATAATTATATTACAAGTAAATTTCTATCGCTCATGCACGAATGTCTCAGTTTATTTGAATGCCTATTGTTAGTAATACTGTAAGAAAGGTCCTGTCTATGGAAAAAGTTACTTATTATGGTGAAACCGATGGTATCGCTTTAGAGCAGATGGTTCGTTACGGTAAATTTGATATGAGGGTGAAACATTTTCATACTCAATATGAAATCTTCTATATAGTAGAAGGAGAGCGTGTATTTTTCTTTAATAATCGAGAGTATATTGCCAGAGCCGGTGACTTAATTTTAGTGAATTCCAATTTAATCCATATGACAAAATCAGTCAGAGGTTCCAATGATGGGCACAATCGTATTATCCTTTATATAACAAGAGAAAAAATGCAATCTTATGACACCCTCTATCCTGCTCTTCAGTTAGTTCGTTTCTTTGATGATTATTATGGTGTGTATCACTTAGACCGAGAGCAGCAAGCTTTGATTTTAGGTATGTTTCGGGCACTTCGCCATGCCTTTACAGCAAGAGAACACAACTATAAAATTGGTATTGATTTAGATATTCTTTCGTGGCTTTTTAAACTCACTGTATTTGTCCACAATCAACGGCAGGAAGTTCCCTCTGACCATGACAATCCCAGATATAAAGTAGCCTATGCCATTGCCGACTATTTGTCCGAAAATTGCGAGCGTTCTATTTCACTGGAAGAATTGGCAGAACGATTTTATTTAAGCAAATCTTATATCTGCCGGATTTTTAAGGAAGTAACTGGCTATACCATCAGTGAATATACCAATATTCACCGAATCCGAAAAGCAAAGCGATATTTAGAGGAGACAGACATGAGCATTTCTGAGATTGCCCATGCCTTGGGGTATGAAAGTCTTACCTATTTTGAACGTATGTTTAAGACCTATATGACCCTTTCTCCCTTAAAATATCGAAAAACTCTGAATACTGTCACATACACAAATATTCCTAACCCCGCATTTTCTATGAGACCACAGGAGTAAAGGAGATTCTTTATAAAAGCCCAAACACCCCAGGAAGCCACATAGAGAATGCTGGAATAAAGGTTACTAAAAGTAGTCCTACCACAACCACTAAGAAATAGGGAATTAACTGTTTCATCACATCTTCCACCGGAAGATGGGCTACACTACAGCCTACGAATAGTACACTTCCAACAGGAGGGGTGATAGTTCCGATGGCTAGATTCATAATCATCATGATTCCAAATTGAATGGGGTCCATGCCAAGATTCTTTACCACTGGAAGAAAAATTGGTGTGAAAATCAGGAGAGCTGGAGCCATATCCATAAATGTTCCTACAATCAAAAGAATCAAGTTGATAATCAGTAAAATTACAATCTTATTATCCGAAATCCCCAGCATTAAGTTGCTGATAGCTTGGGGAAGTCCTGTAAAGCTTAACACAAAACTGAGAACAGAGGAAGCACCGATAATCAGCATGACAATTGTAGTCATAACTGCAGTATTGGTAAGGATTCCCATGATTTCTGAAGGTTTGATGCTGCGGTATACAAACACCGCCAAGATAAAGGCATAGATAACAGCCACTCCAGAAGCCTCTGTTGCTGTAAATTTACCAGACAAAATACCGCCAATAATAATTACAATCAGAAATAAACTTGGAATCGCATCCCAGATGGTCTTCATTGCCATTGCGGTAGTTACTTTTTCACCCTTTACAATGTATCCATGTTTTCTGCCATACAAAAAGGCTACAAGCATACATAGTCCAGCCCAAAGAAGTCCAGGAATCCAGCCAGCCATCAAAAGAGCTGCCACAGAGATGCCTCCTGCTGCTGTAGAATAGATAATAGGAGCTGTTGTAGGAGGAATCAATTGACCTACAGGAGCAGAAGCAATATTTACTGCTGCTGAGAATGTCTCATCATAACCATGCTCCTTTTCCAGAGGGTTCATAACACCGCCAATGGCAGTAGCTGCTGCAATACCTGAACCAGAGATGGAGCCAAACATGGCATTGCCTGCAATATTGGTCAGAGCCAAAGAACTGGGAACTCTTCCTAAGATTAATAATGCCAGATTGACAAGTCTTCTTGCAATACCGCCACTGCTCATCAAAAGACCTGCCAGTATGAAAAATGGAACTGCCAGCAGGGAGAAGCTGTCAATACCACCTACCAGTTTCTGAGCAGAAATAAACATTCCGAAACCTGGTGTTAAAAACATAATGACTGTAACAATCGCTGAACTGATAATGCTGAAAGACACAGGAACACCATAAGCCAGCAGCAAAAAGAATACGATAATAAGAACAATCGCTGCCTGAATCTGCATTTATTTATCCTCCTTCCATTGTTTTAAGAAATTCATCAAACGTGTGATACAATACATTACCATTAAAATCCCACTGATAGGAACACAGGCATAGTAGAGCTGCATGGGCATATGCAGTGCTGGAGAAGTTTGACCTGCGGAATTGGTTGTCACCATAAATCCACCAGCAATCATGACAAATACACTGAGAAACAGAATTAGAACTTCGATTCCGATTTTTGTCATGAGCATTGTCTTTTTATCAAAGGAACGAGTGAATAGATTGATAGACAAATGGCTGTCCTTGCCATAGGCATAGGGTACTCCAAGCATAGTCATCCAGATTAAGAGATAGCGCAGCAGCTCCTCTGTATATTTACTTGGACTGTTGAGGATAAAACGTGTAAATACCTGCCAGAAGCAGCCTATAACCATAACTGCCACCACGATTCCCAGTACTGTTTCCAAAATCTTATTTAATACCTTCATCATACCCCTCCTTTAGCGTGCATATTTCTGAATATCATCATATAGTGCTTTGTAGCTTTCGCCCTTGGAACAGTAATTTTCGTGAACTGGCTGTACAGCCTCAATAAATGCTGTCTTGTCGATATCCCGATAGATAGTTACCCCATGAGTTTCTGCTTCTTTTGTAGCTTCCAGCATCATGTTATTATATAAACTTTTAAAATTCTCATTTGCTTTTTGAATCGAGGATACTAGGAGGTCTTTTTGTCCATCAGTTAAGCGGTTCCAGGTTTTTGTACTGATGATATAAATATCCGGTGAATATTGATGTTCTGTGTATGTATAGGCTTTTACCAGGTCTTGATGTCCGTCAACGGTCAGTACTAATTCTGTATTCTCGGCTCCATCCACAATTCCCTGCTGCAAAGCGCTGTAGGTTTCTCCGGCAGACATGGGGACAGGAGAGCCGCCCATCAACTCAATCATATCCATGGAAGTAGAACTGGGCATGGAACGGATTTTTTTACCTTTCAGCACAGAAGGGTCTGTACAGGCAATATCTTCTTTCAAGTAAAAATTACGCGAACCATTGGCATAGTAGCCGATAGCAATATATCCATCTTCTGCTGTTGACAAAAATAACTCTTTTACCTTCTCACTATTTTCACAGGCATCATAGTAATGCTCTTGACTCTGAAACAGATAAGGTACTGCAAAGATGGAATATTCATCTTTAAATTGCCCTAATGTGTTGGAGCTGACTTTTGCCATGTCCAAAACTCCTGCCTGTACCATCTCAATAGCTTCCTTTTCCGTCCCTAAAACCCCACTGGCATAGATGGAAACTTTTAACCCCTGGCTTGGGTCTTCTGCTGCAAACTCAGAAATTTTTGCAATAGAATCTGCAATTTCTGACCCAGCCGCCTGGTTATGAGCCAGCCGAATTTCCACAGTTCCATCAGAAGAAGCACTTGCTACTGAGAAGAAGGTGGCCCCCACAATCAGGATTCCTGCCAGGCTTACAGCAATTCCAAGCGTTTTTTTCCATTGTTTCATTTTCACCATTCTCCTTTTCTTTGGCACATATTTCATGAAAATTTCGCGAGATTTTATGAAATATGCACAATAAATAGTTTTTTAACATCCGGCATGCATGGATATTTTTCATAGATTTAATGTAACATATTTAAAAGAATAAAACTTCTCTCCGATTGACTAAAATCGACAAAATTCAAAGTATATTGTACTCATTTTTGTAGAAAATTGTGTGAGAAGCAGAATAGAAAATAAAAGAACTGTAAAAATAAATGTAATTTTTAACAAGAAAGGGCAGCTGTTTGCGAAAACGATTCCTCTGTGGATATTTTTCCCAAATTCTGTTACAATAAAAGGGGAGAAGCAATAAGGAGACAGAGGCATGATTGACCCAACCAGACATAGGCAGTTAGAAGAATTGAATATGGTAAATTTATGCACGCAGATTTTATATCATTCCAGAAATGAGTTGTATTTAAACATGCATTTTTTGGATATCTCTTTAAGTAGTCTTGGATTGGAAGCAGACCCTTGTTCTAAAGGGATAGCAACAGATGGGTACCTCATTTACTATAATCCAGAAGCGCTTTGCTCTCTTTATCAGAAAGGGAGGATTTATGTCAGTCGGGCGTATCTGCATATGGTATTTCATTGTTTGTTTTGTCATCTGGATACCAGGAGAAAGCGGGGAAAAGAGTATTGGAATCTTGCCTGCGATATTGCCATAGAATCAATCATTGACAGATTATATAAAAAATGTATCCATATAGCTCCATCGCCGTTTCGACGGGAAACCTATCTTAGACTTGGGAGCAAGATGAAAGTGCTGACAGCGGAAGGAATTTATCAGGCTTTACAGACGATGGAGGTAACGGAACAGCAATATTACCGCCTAGCAACCGAATTTTATGTGGACAGTCATGAGCGATGGGATGCAGACACACCGCCAGGACAGCCGATTCCAAGGCAGAGCAAATGGAATGACAATCGGGAAAAGATGCAGACAGAGATGGAGTCCATGGGGCAGGATACCTCTAAATCAGACGAGGATAAAAGCCTGTTGGAACAGGTTCGGGTAGAAAATCGAGAACGGTATGATTATAAACGATTTTTAAGAAAATTTGCTGTTATGAAAGAAGAAATGCAGGTAGACCATGATTCGTTTGATTATATTTATTATACCTATGGTTTAACTATGTATCACAATATGCCCCTCATAGAACCCCTAGAATCAAAAGAAGTCTATCGAATTGAAGATTTTGTGCTGGTGATTGACACTTCCATGTCCTGTTCTGGAGAATTAGTTAGACGGTTTTTGGAAGAGACTTATGCAGTGTTAAGTGAGGAAGAGAGTTATTTTAAGAAAATCAAT
>DEPC01000197.1 GCA_002358555.1 Hungatella sp. UBA3402
ATAATAAGGATAGTCACAAGGAACAGAATAAGACAGAAGATGAAGAAATATCCGGGGAACCGGAAAGAAGTGCAGACACAGGGAAATATCCGGATGGAAGTACACCGAAGTTAAGTGGTGTGAAGTTAAAATTAACAGTGAATGGAAAAGAGGAGGTCATTATTTCCATGTATGATAACACGGCAGTTGATGCACTGTTAAAGAGGCTTCCGTTAAAGGATTTATCTTTTTTTGATTTATCAGGGGAAGAAAAACCGATTGAGGAACTGGATGAACCTCTTTCTGTGGAAAAAGAAGAACCGGGGTATGCTCCGGTTGCCGGGGAGATGGTTTTATACCGGCCCTGGGGAAATTTCACGTTTTTCTACAAAGATTTCCGCCACTCGGATGAACTCGTACCTTTGGGAATCATTGAAAGTGGATTAGATATTATTTCCGGACAGACAGAAAACTTTACAGGTGAGCTGGAACTGTTGGAGAGGTAAAACGATAACTGGTAAAAAATAGAAAGAAGGGAATGCAGATGCCAAAAGGATCAGTTGAACTTACAAACGCAAGAAAAGAAGAAATTATTGCAGCCGCAGAATTGCTGTACCAGACAAAAGGATTCAAGGATATTACCATACAGGATATTGCAAAAGAGACCTCTTTTACCCGCACATCCATTTACAATTATTTTGAAACAAAAGAAGAAATCTTCATGGCTCTTTTACAAAAAGAGTATGAACGGTGGGTAGAAGAACTGGATGCTGCCATTTATGGGCATGAGAGCATGGAGAGAGGGGAGATTGCAAAAACACTGGCGGTTTCTTTGGAAAACAGGGAGCTTCTTTTGAAACTGATGAGTATGAACCACTATGATATGGAGGAAAACAGCAGGCTGGAACGGGTAGTGGAATTTAAGGTGGCATATGGGGCATCCATAAAAGCAGTAGACCGCCTGCTGCAGAAATTCTGTACCGATATGTCAGACAGGGAGCGGCAGGATTTTATCTATTCCTTTTTCCCGTTCGTATATGGTATTTATCCATATACCAGAGTAACAGATAAGCAGAGGGAGGCAATGGAGAAAGCAGATGTAGGGTATGTGTATCTGTCCATTTACCAGATTGCTTATACCTGTGCAAAAAAATTATTGGAGAAAAGCAAATAGGGGGTTTTGTTGATGAAGTATACAAAATTAGGTAATTCAGAATTAAATGTATCCCGCATCTGTATGGGTTGTATGGGGTTTGGCAATGCAAATGAAGGACAGCACTCATGGACATTGGATGAGGAACATTCCAGAGAGATTATTAAGAGAGGGCTGGATTTGGGTGTGAATTTCTACGATACTGCCATTGCTTACCAGAGTGGTACCAGTGAACAGTATGTGGGAAGGGCGCTTAGGGATTTTGCAAAACGTGACGAGGTCATTGTTGCGACAAAATTCTTGCCGAGGACACAGGAAGAAATTGAAGCAGGCATATCCGGGCAGCAGCATATCGAAAAGATGATAAACAAGAGCCTTGAAAATCTTGGAATGGAACATGTTGACCTTTATATCTATCATATGTGGGATTACCAGACACCGGTTTATGATATTTTAGAGGGGCTGAATGCAGTGGTAAAGGCTGGAAAGGCACGGTATATCGGAATATCCAACTGTTATGCGTGGCAGCTTGCCAAGGCAAATGCACTGGCTGAAAAAGAAGGGTTTGCAAAGTTTGTATCTGTGCAGGGGCATTATAATCTGATTTTCAGGGAAGAAGAACGGGAGATGGCTCCGTTTTGTTATGAGGACAATATTGCCATGACTCCCTATAGTGCCTTAGCAAGCGGCAGGCTCGCCAAAAAGCCGGGGGAGGACAGTAAACGGATGCAGGAGGACAGTTATGCAAAGTTCAAATATGATGCGACAAAGGAACAGGATGGAGTAATCATAGAACGGGTACAGGAACTTGCGGAAAAACGTGGTATCAGCATGACGGAGGTTTCATTGGCATGGCTGCTTACGAAAGTGACTTCCCCGGTAGTGGGAGCAACGAAATTTCAACATATCGAGGGAGCGGCAAAGGCGGTGGAACTGGAACTGACGGAGGATGAAACCGCATATCTGGAAGAACCTTATGTGCCGCATGGCTTAGCAGGGGTGATGGCACAGAATAAACCGGAGGGTGCAAAGGAAAAACATGTATGGTCAATAGGTAATCAAAAAATATAATACCGATACAGCAAAAATTGCGAAACAATGTAGCAATCCGTAGTATCAGTTGAAGTCAAAATTCTAAATTAACAGGAGGAAAATAAAATGGCGCAGGATAATGTAACAATGCCGAAGATTGCACTTGGTGCTTGGGCATGGGGAAATGATGGAACTTTTGGCAATATGCTGACAGAGGATGGTTTGAGGCCGGTATTTGATGCTGCTATGCAGGAGGGATTGAACCTTTGGGATACGGCATATGTTTATGGAATGGGAACATCGGAAACTATGGGAAAAATAGAGAAACTGAATGCAGGATTGAGGAAAATGGCAGACAGGCATAATGTATCCGTTGCCCAGATTCCTGTGGCGTGGGCGGTTGCAAAGGGGACGCTGCCGATTATTGGTGTAACGAAAACAGAACATGTAGAAGATGCAGTAAAAGCAGTTAATGTTGTCCTTTCTCCAGAGGAGATTACAGAATTGGAAACGCTTGCGGATGAAGCAGATGCCAACGTAATCCGTATGTGGGAAAAGGAAATGAAATGAAATAAATCAGGAGGTTGCTATGAGTAAAAAGTTGGTGGCATATTTCAGTGCCAGTGGAGTAACAAGAACAGCAGCGGAAACACTGGCAGAAGCGGCAGGAGCAGATTTATATGAGATACGGCCGGAAATACCGTATTCAAAGTCTGACTTAAATTGGAATAATAAAGCGTCCCGAAGCTCTGTGGAGATGAATGACAAGTCGTGCAGGCCTGTTCTGTCAGACTGTAATGCTGAAATAGAAATGTATGATTTGATTTTTCTTGGCTTTCCTATCTGGTGGTACACTGCACCAAGGATTATCAGCACTTTTTTGGAAAGTTACGACTTTGCCGGAAAGAAGATTGTTATTTTTGCAACATCTGGTGGAAGTGGTTTTGGTAAAACAGTGGATGATCTGAAAAGCAGTATTTCCGAAAAGGCAGCAATCACAGAGGGCAGGATTTTGAATGGAAGGCAGACAAAGGAGTCACTGGCAGAGTGGATTGAAAGTTTATAAATGGAGGATATCAAAATGAGTGAAAAAATAGTACAGACAGCAGGCAGAGATAGTCTTGGAGAATTTGCACCAATGTTTGCACATTTAAATGATGATGTGCTGTTTGGGGAAGTGTGGAATGAGGATGCCATTCCGGTTAAAACAAAATGTATCATTACGGTGGTATCGCTGATGGCGTCCGGCATTACGGATTCCTCTCTTACTTATCATTTGGAAAATGCAAAAAAGAATGGGGTAACAAAAGAAGAAATAGCAGCAGTCATTACCCATGCGACCATGTATGTAGGATGGCCGAAAGGATGGGCGGTATTCCGTCTGGCTAAGGATGTCTGGAATGAGGGAACAAAAGGTTTGACAGAGAAGGACAGATACCAGAACAGTATCTTTTTCCCAATCGGTGAGCCAAATGATGCTTTTGCCAAATATTTTGTGGGACAGAGTTACCTTGCACCGGTGTCCGGTGAACATATTCCGGTTTTTAATGTAACGTTTGAGCCGGGCTGCCGTAATAACTGGCATATTCATAAGGCAGAAAGCGGCGGCGGGCAGATGTTAATCTGTGTCGGCGGCAGGGGCTATTATCAGGAGTGGGGAAAGGATGCCATAGAGATGACACAGGGAAGTGTAATCAACATTCCGGCGAATGTAAAACACTGGCATGGTGCCGCTGCCGATTCGTGGTTCTCGCATCTTGCCATTGAAGTTCCGGGAGAAGAAACAGCAAATGAATGGTGCGAACCGGTTTCAGAGCAGGAATATGCCGGATTGAAATGATATGCAAAGCATAGTGGCAGATACTGTGACAGGTACAAATTTTGTTGGAGGAACGGAGGGAATGCAGCATGAAACAGGTTCGGAAATGGATTGCGCTTTGTATGGCAGCGGCATTTTTGGCCGGCAGTTTTTCGGGACAGACGGTTGCTGAGGCAAAAAACAGTAAAGCAAAAGTAACTTTGAAAATCGGGAAAACAAATTATACGAAGAAAACCTGCCAGTTAGTAAAAGGACAGAAGGCGTCACTTGCCGTGAAGGCAGGAAACATAAGCGGAAATAAGAAGATAAAGTACGTTTCTTCAAAGCCTAAAATTGCTTCTGTCAGTAAAAAAGGAGTGATTAGGGCAAAGAAAAAAGGAACAGCAAAAATCAAAGTGACAGTAACAGCAGGAAAGAAAAAATTTTCATCATGGATGAAAATTAAGGTGATAAACAAGGCAAAGACACCAGTTTTTAATTTTAAGAAAAAAACAGTGAGGTTAAACAGTGGATATGATATGCCTCTTAACGGTCTTGGCACATACAGTTTAGAAGATGATGTCTGTGTCAAATCCGTTTCCGAAGCGTTAAAGTGTGGTGTACGGCTGATTGATACTGCCTCCGCTTATGAAAATGAGAGAGAAGTGGGGAAAGCAGTCAGGGAGTCTGTAATACCAAGAAAGAAAATTTTTGTAACCACAAAACTATATCCCGACCAGTATGACAACCCCAAAAAAGCAATCAATGATTCGTTAAAACGGCTAAATATAGACTATATTGACCTGCTTTTACTGCACCATCCCGGAGAAAACGACGTCAAAGCATATAAGGCAATGGAGAAAGCGGTAAAACAGGGGAAAGTCCGTTCCATCGGGCTGTCCAACTGGTATATCGAGGAGCTGCAGGAATTTCTGCCGCAGGTAAGCATTACCCCGGCGCTGGTACAGAATGAAATCCATCCGTATTATCAGGAAAATTGAAATAGTACGGAAAGGAAGGATAGTATGCAGGAATTTAAGAAATTAAAATATGTGCAGAGGGTATTGGTGTTTCTGCTTGCCTTTTGTATCGTATTTGCTGGTTCTTCTCCGGATGCAATGGCAAAAAGTAAAAAAGCGCCGGCAGTTAAGGGCGTATCATTAAAAATTGGCAAAAAGAAAGTGACAAAAAAGACATATCAAATGAAACAGGGGGAGAAGAAGAAAATCAAAGTCAGTGTCTCCCCCAAAAAAGGAAAGAATGTGGTTCAGTTTGCCACAAGCAATAAAAAAGTGGCGACGGTCAGCAAAAATGGAACAGTCATAGCGAAGAAAGCCGGAACAGCCAAAATCAAAGTTACGGT
>DEPC01000175.1 GCA_002358555.1 Hungatella sp. UBA3402
CCTGTGCTGCAGGATTTCCAGGAGGAGTAAATGCAATTATGCTCAACTTTCTGAATCTGGAATATTTTTTGGTTGCTTCTGAAGAACTAAACTTTACCAAAGCTGCCAAACGGCTGTATATCTCCCAACAATCGTTAAGCAATCATATCTCCAATCTGGAAAAAGAATTTGGAGTTACTTTGTTTAACCGCACAGTTCCACTAACTTTAACCTATGCAGGGCAAGTATTGCAAAAACGAGCCAGACAATTTTTAGATTTGCGAGAGGAAACATACCATGAAATCGATGATATCAAAGATTTTACGAAAGGACAGCTTATCATTGGAATGTCCCATACCAGAGGCCGCAAGATTCTTCCAGAAATTCCACCTGTATATCAAGAATGTTTTCCCAATATTGACCTTCATTTAAAGGAAGGTAATTCTACAGAGCTGGATAGGGACCTTCTTCATGGAGATGTAGATTTAATCATCGGCTTGTTACCTTTTCGAGTGGAAAATGTAGAGACAGTTCCCATCTGTGATGAGGAAATCCTTCTGGTTGTTCCTGATTCTGTCTTGGAGCGTTCTTACCCAGGACAGCTTTCTAAGATTAAGCAGCAGTTAGCTCAGAGAGCCGACCTTTTATTAGTAAAAGAATGCCCATTTCTTATGATTAAGCCTGGGAATCGGGTACGCACATTAGCTGACGAGATGTTTGCGGAAGCTGCGATTACTCCCAAGGTTATTCTAGAGACAGAAAATATTGAGACAGTTCTAGCATTGTCTTTAAAAGGTATGGGTATTACCTTTTATCCTAAAATGTTTATCTCTAGCCATGAGTCTTTAAAAGGGAAGGCAGAAGACTTCTGGGATGCTAATTTTTACCATTTGGATTCTCCAAAAGCCCATGGGGTCTTAGGAATTGGGTACCACAAAGGCCATTATTTGTCACAGGCTACAAAAGAATTCATACGAATTGCAAAAGAACGGGTATAACTTGACAGTCTTTTTAAATTTTGCTATTATTAAATAGTAACTATTATTATTTTTGATATAGACAGGAGGCTGCCATGAAAATTTTAAAATATAGTAGACAGCGTGAAAGCATCAAAGCCTGTCTGATGAGCCGCTGTGACCACCCTACTGCCGACCAAGTATACTTGAGTATCCGTGAGGAATATCCCAATATTAGCCTGGGAACTGTATATCGCAACTTAAATCTTCTTGTTGAATTGGGTGAAATTCGTAAGTTAAGCTTTGGGTATGGACCTGACCGCTTTGATGCAGATATGACTGCTCACTATCATTTTGTATGTAAAGAATGTGGCTCTATTGAGGACCTTTCTCTAGAAGCCTTTTCCCATCTCAATGAGAAGGCCCAGCAGCACTGCAATGGACATATTGATAGTCATCTTATTTATTTTTATGGGATATGCAAAAATTGTCTTAAAAATATTTCTCATTAAGTATTGACAAACAGTAATACATATGATAAAGTAATGTCAGTAACGATTACTATTATTGTTATCTGACAAAAGTCATTAAAATTTATATAAAGAAAAGGAGACGTCATTTATGAAGAAATGGGTTTGTACAGTATGTGGTTATGTTCATGAGGGAGATACTCCTCCACAAGAGTGTCCACAGTGCCATGTTGATGCTTCCAAATTTGAAGAGCAAAAAGGTGAAGTGACATGGGCTGCAGAGCATGTAGTAGGGGTTGCACAGGGCGTTTCTGAAGATATTTTAGCTGATTTAAGAGCAAACTTTGAGGGCGAGTGCACGGAAGTTGGTATGTATCTGGCTATGGCAAGAGTTGCCCACAGAGAAGGCTATCCTGAGATTGGTTTATACTGGGAAAAGGCTGCTTTTGAAGAGGCTGAGCATGCTGCTAAATTTGCAGAGCTTCTTGGTGAATGTGTAAGCTCCTCCACAAAGGAGAACTTAGAGAAAAGAGTTGCCGCTGAGAATGGCGCTACCGCAGGTAAGTTTGACCTGGCTAAGAGAGCAAAAGCTGCTAACTTGGATGCAATCCATGATACGGTTCATGAGATGGCAAAGGATGAGGCTAGACATGGCAAGGCATTTGCTGGTCTGCTCAAGAGATATTTTGGCTAATTTGTAAAAGTTTAGGGTGTGTAGGAAAGAGACTGCACACCCTATTTTTATGCGCAGACCCACATATGGAAGTTTGCTGCTAACGCAGCTTGCGGGCTGCGTGACGAGCAGGAGAGAAAAGCTTTCCCCTACTCGATTACACAGGGACACAAAGGAACTATGTAGCTAAAGCTGCTAACAGCCCCTTCGATTGTATACCAGCCAATCTATTTTACCAGCCCTTATCAATCATTTTTTTGACTCTCTGCCACAGCTTTAGTTTCTTCCTTTACTTCTTGTCTCCACTGCCAGCCCAATCGTCCATACCGCTTGGTAATGTCATAGATTTCATCTTGCAGCTCTTTGCTAAGTTCCTGTTTTGTGATTCTCCACTTCCAGTTTGTCCCCACTGTAGATGGTTTGTTCATTCTGCAGGAATTGTCATATCCTAAATAATCTTGCATAGGAATCACACACAGCTTTGCTTTGCTACACATAATCAAGCTGATAAATGGTTTATATAAATATTTTTTTGGTGTATATTGGTCGCATAAGTATTCCCGTGCCATGCTCATCTCTTCCTTGCTGATGCTCCCAAACCATCCAACCAGGGTTTCATTGTCATGAGTTCCTGTGTAAGCCACACAATTTTCCGTGTAGTTGTGAGGAAGATAATCACTGGCACTTCCTGTATCCCTGGAATCAAAGGCAAATTCTAGAACCTTCATTCCTGGGAAACCACTGTCCTTAACCAGTTTCCGCACAGAGTCTGTAACATATCCCAAGTCTTCTGCAATCACCTCACGTTCTCCCAAGACTTCCTTCATACGGTTAAACAGTCCAATTCCAGGTCCTTTTTCCCATTTTCCATTGATAGCTGTCTTAGCACCATAAGGGATGGAATAATATTCATCAAATCCGCGGAAATGGTCGATGCGCACCACATCATAGAGTTGGAAGCAGTAGTTTAGCCGTCCCATCCACCATTGATAGCCTGTTTTTTCATGATAATCCCAGCGGTAGAGAGGGTTTCCCCATAGCTGACCTGTGGCAGCAAACCCATCAGGAGGACATCCTGCAACTGCAATAGGGACATTATTCTCGTCTAGCTGGAACAATTCTGGATTGGCCCAGGCATCTGCACTGTCCATGGCCACATAAATAGGAATATCACCAATAATCTTCACGCCATTATCATTGGCATATTTTTTCAACTTCATCCACTGTGTATAAAATAAATATTGTAAGTACTGATGGAACTCAATATCAAAATACAGTTCTCGCCTATAATAATCCATGGCATTGCCCCAGCGCAGACGGATATCCTCTGCCCATTCTGTCCAAGGCTTTCCATCAAATCGCGCTTTCACTGCCATAAATAGAGCATAATCTTTAAGCCACCAACCATTTTCTTCTACAAAGCTTAAGTATTCCTGATTTTTGCTGATATTGCTGCGCTCATAGGCTTTTCTCAGCAGTGGATACCGACTTTTGTACATGTTTTCATAATCAATATCTTTGGTATCTTTTCCAAAATCTGCCGCATCACATTCTTTCTTTGTCAGAACTCCTTCTTCTATCAATTCTTCTAGGCTGATAAAATAAGGATTTCCTGCATAAGTAGAAAATGATTGGTATGGCGAATCTCCAAAACTGGTAGGCACCAAAGGAAGTATCTGCCAATAACATTGACCTGCCTCTTTTAACCAATCTACAAAGTCATAGGCACTTTTTGAAAAACAGCCGATGCCATATTTTGACGGTAAGCTGGTAATCGGCAATAAAATACCTGCTGCTCGATTCATGATAATCTTTCCTTTCTTTAATAATTTTTTGCTGGACTATGGACTGATATGATACCTTTTCAACAGCTCATAGTCCTTTATTTTTATAAACATTTATCAAAATATTTTCTGCAAATCATGTAACTATGATGCCGTAATGGTCAGAGACAACCGGATAGAACATACCATTACATATCACTTTAGAGCTCAAAACCTTTACTTTTTGGTTGCACCAAATGTAATCAATCCTCATTCCTGCTGGTTTCTGCGAATTTGGGACTTGCGTTTGCGGTATATGGGATAATTTATCTTTCCAGCCATCAATCACTTTTCCCACAGTAATACCACTATCTTTTTCTTCTGCCAGTTCATAAGAATCCTGCCATCCACAGCTTTTTACATAGTCAAATCCTTCTCCTGCCACCTCTGCTGGGCTGTTGAAATCTCCCATAACCCAGACAAGACCGTCTGGCCCTGCTATTTGCTGAATTTTCTTAGCTGCTAAATCCCAGTGCTGCTTAAATGGTTCTTCCTCATCTTCCCACCAGCCCATGTGTACAGAGCAAAACCAGATGCCCTCTGATTGAATAGCCAGCATTTTTCTGGTCTTCCAGTTGGAAAAATCGTGACTTTTGCTGATAAAAAACTGTTCTGTCTTTTCAATTGGGCGACGAGAAAACAGACTTAGCCCTTCCTCATAAATACCATATCCCAACTTCGCTGATATCCATGTCCACTGATATGGACAGTCCATTTCTTTTAAAAGAGAAGCCAAACAAAATGCATGGTTATCCTTGCGTATGGAACCCTCATATCCACTACAAGGAATATATCCAGTATCTGACTCTATGTTTGCCTCTTCCATAGCTAAAGTCTGATTTACTTCCTGAAGAGCAAATACTTCTGGCTGTTCCTTTTTGATAACTTCTGCAAAAATCTTTAATTTTTTCTCATAGTCTGGTTCTATCAGACTATGAGTATTGAGAGTTAATAATTTCATGAGAACCTAGTTCCTTTCCCATTACAGAATATCATTGATATCAGATTTCAATACATCTGCCTTGGGCCCATATACTGCCTGAATCCCGTTGTCTTTCTTAAGAAGCCCTAATGCTCCCTCTGCTTTCCATTCTGGAAGCTCTGCCACTTTAGACGGGTCCTTTACTGTCACACGAAGTCTTGTCATACAGGCATCAACCAGAGTGATATTCTCCCTGCCGCCCAGAAGTCCGATGATTCTTTCTGCCTGACTATTTCCTCCAGCTTTTTGGGAACCACCCTGGGCTCCTCCCTCTTCCTCAGAGCCTTCATCTGTATAGTTTCCGAGACGTCCTGGAGTGGCAAACTTCATCTTGTCAATCATCATATAGGCTACCAGATATCCAACAACAAAGAATACTACAACACAGATAATAAAATTAATTAAATCTCCTGATAATCCTGCTTTTAAAGACATTGGAACTCTGGTAATAAATTCCAGGTTTCCGAAAGAATGGAGTCTTAAAGGAACAATTCCTGCCATAGCAAAGGCACATCCCTGCAAAACTGCATATACTACATATAATGGAAGGGCACAGAACATAAACATAAACTCCAAAGGCTCTGTCACACCAGTTAAGAACACTGCCAATACTGTAGAAAAGAACATAGAACGATATCTCTGTTGCTTATCTTTATCTACTCGCTTATACATAGCAAGAGCAATTCCCAGAAGAAGACCAGTTGCTCCAATCATCTGTCCTACCTTAAACCTGGCTGGAATTACCGTAGCCATAAGATTAGAATAAGAAGCCATATCCCCTGCATCTTTAAAGTTAATCAAATCAGTTACCCAAGCTAGCCACAATGGGTCCTGACCAAATACCTGAGAACCTGCATTGATTCCCGTCTGAATTGTATAGGTTCCGCCAAAGGAAGTATAATTCATAGGGATTGTGAGCATATGATGGAGTCCAAAGGGCAGCAAGAGTCTTTCCAATGTTCCATAAATAAATGGAGCCAGGACTGGAGAGGTGGAAGATGAATTGGCAATCCACACGCCAAACCCATTGATTCCTGTCTGCACAACAGGCCAAACTACTGCTAATACCATAGATACAATCACTGACCACAGAATCACTACCATAGGCACAAAACGCTTTCCATTGAAAAATGCCAGCGCATCCGGCAGCTTTCTATAATTATAATACTTATTGTAAATAATTCCACCCATAAAACCAGAAATAATTCCCACAAACACACCCATATTCAGGGCTGGTGCTCCCAAAACAGAGGTGAAATATCCATTTACCAGAATTTCCTGGCCAAATAATGTATGAGTCACTGCTTCTGCATCATTTAACATATCTGCAGTCACACCAAAAATAGCTCCAGTAATACAGTTCACCAGAATAAATGCAATTACGGCTGCAAATGCACCACCGGCTCGTTCTTTTGCCCAGGAGCCACCGATAGCTACTGCAAACAAAATGTGGAGATTATTGATTACTGCCCATCCAATATTCTCCATAGTGCTTCCAATCATAAGAATCATATGGTAATCTACCCCAGCCATTTGCACCAGCTTTCCAAGGCTAATCATCAGTCCGGCTGCGGGCATAACCGCAATTACCACCATAAGTACCTTTCCAAGCTTCTGAAGAAAATCGAAATTGATTTTTCCTTTTCCAGAATTCTTTTCCTTGGCAGTTTCTCCAGATGATACTCTGCCATCAGAGCTGGCTCCACCTCCAGAAGCATTAGAGGCTTCCCTTGATGCTGCCCCACTGTTTTGTCCAGAAGGCTGATTTTCCGGCGCGTTTTCTGCTGTTAAAGTCAGAACCTCAGACTTTCCGGCCTCCACGCTGCCTTCATGATAATTTAAAGTCTTTCCTTCCATACCGCCACAGATAAGAACTGGTGTAATGGGATTAATCTGCTTTTGGGAAAGAAATTCTAAATCCACCTTTGCAATCAAATCTCCAGCTTTCACGCTATCTCCAGCCTTTACATAAGCCTCAAAACATTCCCCTTTTAAGCCTACGGTTTCCAAACCTACATGAATCAACACTTCCAAACCTTCTGCTGTACTGAATCCATAGGCATGGAGAGTCTCTGCTACGGAAGCAACCTGCCCATCAACAGGACTTACAATTCTTCCATCAGAGGGAATTACTGCAATTCCATCACCAATAATCTTTTGGGAAAACACTGGATCCGGAACTTGCTCAAGAGGCACCGCAGTGCCACTTACCGGAGACAGGATGCGAATTCCCATGCTGTCATCTCTTTTGTTGCTCATGATTACTTACCTCCTGTTTTTAGTTTTTGGGGTTGTATTATTTTTGAAATATTTACGCAATATTCAATGCAATATATACGCAATTCATTGCAATAAATATACATCTATTGCATAAAAATTGCAATAGATTTTCATAAACAGAAATATTTTCTCTATTATTTACAATATTTAGCCTAAAATTTTGTGCATCTTTTATAATTTCTCGCCTACTATAACTATTTATCCGAATTTATTTTTTTAATAGCAAAAAACATGAGTTGTTTTTGCATTATCTTTCATGTAACTTTTGCATTACTTTTCTTTTTGATTGCATTATATATTGTCTCAAAAAAATTACATAAGATTGACTTTTCCTCTATTTTCTCCTACAATGAAAATAATCATTTCAAGACTAAAATAGATTTTCAACAATTACGGAGGTATCAGATTCCTATGGCTGTTACACTCAAAGACGTTGCTGCTCTTGCAGGTGTTTCTCCTTCTACTGTATCCAGAACATGTAAGGATAATCCCTCTATCAGCGAAGAAACAAAAGAAAAAGTTCGGCGTGCTATGGCACAATTAGGATATGAACCTGGATTCTCGTCCCAATCCAGTCTGCCTTCTACACAAAACACAAGAACCATTGGCATTATTTTGCCTCCTTCCCAGAAAGAAACTTATGAAAATTCCTTTTATTTGGAAGCAATCCGTGGTATCAGTCAATTCTGCAGTCACCGCCAATATATCAATACAGTTATTACAGGACAAAACGAAGAAGAACTTCTTCATGTCATTCAAACTTTGAATCGAAGTGGTCAAGTAGACAGTTTCATTCTTCTATACTCCAAACAGCAAGATAAAGTAATTGATTATCTTTATAACGAAGGCTTACTTTATGTACTGATTGGAAAAGCTTTTCAATATGCTAATCAGACAATTTATATTGACAATGACAATGTGCTGGCAGGACAAGAGGCTACCGAATATCTTTGCCACCTGGGACATAAAAAAATTGCCTATTTAGGCAGTGACAGCAGTTTAATGTTTTCTGCTGACCGAAAAACTGGTTATCAACTTGCGCTGACGCTTCATGGGCTTTCTCAGCGGTCAGAATACTGTCTGGAAGTTCCTTCTATTCCAAAGGATAAGTCCAATGCAATTTATTGCTTGCTCCAAAGTGATGAACGACCTACAGCTATTGTTGTCAGTGATGATATTCTAGCTGTAGCCTTAGAGCGTGTGTGTCTAGAGCTGAACTTGTCTATCCCTGATGATTTGTCAATCATTTCTTTTAACAATTCGCTCTTAGCTAGACTTACTTCACCTCAGCTTACATCCATTGATGTTAATTCCTGCCAGTTAGGTATTGAAGCAGCCTCTCAGATTATCAACCATATTGAGAATCCGAATCTGTTAGCCACCAAAATTATTGTCCCTCATCATCTTGTTGAGCGCAATAGTTGCAAAGATATCAATATTCAAATATCTCAGGACGAATAGGCAAATCTGCCTATTCTCCGTCCAGATTAGGATATTCATTAAGCATATTTGTTTTATAATTCATGTGTAGGCGCAAAGACCCATGGTTTTAATGGTATACTTGATAATCGAAATTGGGTAATCGAGAACAAATTAGAAAAACAATAGAAAAAACAAAGAAAGAACCAAAGTGTACTAGGGAGTGTGTAAGAGCTGCCATCTGCATGGTTTAGCTTGCGCAAGCAAATCAGTCAGATGGCAGTTTTTACACTCCCTATTTCTTCTACAGGTGTTGGATAATTGCCTTCTGGTACTCTGCTGTGGTAGCTGTTCCACCCAAATCAGGAGTTTTCACAGTACCTTCTGACAAAACTTCATCAACTGCCCGCCTGATTCTAGCAGCACAGTCGGATTTTCCCATATGTTCTAGCATCATACAGGCAGACCACAGAAAAGCAGTCGGATTTGCGATGCCTTTTCCAGCGATATCTGGAGCACTTCCATGAACTGCCTCAAACATAGCATAACCACAGCCTAAATTGCTAGAAGGGAGAAGTCCCAATCCGCCGATTAGCCCGCTAGTCAAATCTGACAGAATATCTCCATAGAGATTTTCTGTCACAATTACGTCAAACTGCTGAGGCTTCATCACAAGTTGCATTGCCACATTGTCAACAATCTTATCCTCCGCTTCAATTTGAGGATATTCCTTGCTCACCTCATAGAACACATCTCTAAAAAGACCATCAGATAATTTCATAATGTTGGCCTTATGAACACAGGTAACTTTTTTACGTCCCTGGCGTACTGCATATGCAAAAGCATCTCTTATAATTCTTTGGCTGCATTTCCTGGTAATAATCTTAATGGAATGAGCAGTATTTTCATCTATCATCTCCTCCACTCCGGCGTAGAGGTCTTCTGTATTCTCCCGAAACATTACAATATCCACCTGTTCAAAGGGTGTCTTTACAGCATTATTGGACTTCGCTGGACGAATATTAGCATAGAGGTCGTACTTTTTGCGCATCATAACATTGAGTGAACGGAATCCCTTTCCTACAGGAGTGGTAATAGGAGATTTTAATAACACCCTGTTTTTTTCAAAGGATACAAATCCCTCCTGAGGAATCAATTCGCCATGAGCTTCATATTCCGCCTCCCCTACCGAGAAAATCTCATAGGTAAGGTCAGCTCCCGCTGCATCCAGAATCTCCAGCACTGCGTCTGTAATCTCTGGCCCAATGCCATCCCCCTTAAACACTGTAATTGTATCACTCATCTTTATCTGTCCTCCATTGACATGTATTCCTGATTTTCATTGCCTACATACTTGGTGGCTGGACGCATAATGCGGCCATCATATAGCTTATTCTCAATATTATGGGCCAGCCAGCCTACTGTCCTACTACACATAAATAGTGGTGTATATAAGTCTCTGGGGATTCCCAACATCTCATAGGCAAACCCACTATAATAATCTACATTTGCAGGTAGAGGCTTACCCTTTTTCTGTTCCATAACCTGTCTAGCGATCTGTTCAAACCGCATACGAAATTCTAGCTCTGTCATCAGATTCTTCTCTTTGGCCACAGCAATACAACATGCTTTTAGCATATCAGCTCTGGGGTCAGAAATCGTGTAAACTGCATGACCAAAGCCATAGACCAAGCCAGAACGGTCATACAATTCTCCTTCAATCAACTTCTCTACTGCCCTAGAGATTTTGGAGTCATCCGCCTCATAACCCCCTACATCTTCTAGTACTGCATCCATCATCTCTGCGACTTTTATATTAGCTCCTCCATGGCGGGGACCTTTTAGAGAGCCAATACTTCCTGACATAGTAGAGTAAATATCAGTACCAGTGGAGGAAATCACTACATTTGTAAAGGTGGAGTTATTACCACCACCATGGTCTGCATGAAGCATCAAAATTGTATCTAGGAGTCCTGCCTCTTTCACGGAAAACTTCTGGTCTTTGCGCATAAGACTTAAAAAATTCTCTGCAATGGAATACTGAGGATTCGCATAATGGATAACTAAGCTGTCTCTCTCATAATAATGGACTTTGCTTTGGTAGGCATAGCAGGCAATGGAAGGTAACTTAGCTAATAAATTGATTCCCTTTACCAGCGTCTCGTAAACTCCTGTGTTATCTGGATCCTCATCATAATTATATAAAGTAAGTACCGCATCCTGAAGCTTATTCATGAGATTCATACCAGGCATGCGCAACAGGTTCATCTCCACAAATTCATCTGGTATCTCATAACATTCCCTGATAATATTGCAGAAACAGTCCAATTCCTTCTTCTTTGGGAGATATCCGAAAAGCAGAAGAAAGCAGACCTCCTCATATCCAAAATGGCTCCCTCGTTTTCCCTTTACCAGATCTGTCACATCAATGCCTCTGTAGTACAGCCTTCCTGGAACAGCCTTGATCCCTTCTTCTGTCTCCTCATATCCTACTACATCAGACACTCTAGTGAGGCCGATGCGCACACCAGTCCCATCCTCGTTGCGCAAGCCCTTTTTCACATTATATTCTCTGTACCATTCATTGGGAATTTCGGTATAATTCTGAGATTTTCCATAAAATTGCGCAAGATAACTATTTTTAACCATAGGCTATCATCCTCTCTGTCTATTTCTGTTATAATTAATCAAACAACCTGCCTTCACAATCTCCCTCTCTTCTGCTGTCATATCTCCAATGTACAAATGAAGTTCTTTTATAGAAGAGTTTTCGGCTGCTTTGGTCTTTGATCCAGTTTCTGTTTGAGCTTTCATTCCAGCTTCTCTCTCACCTTTTATCACATAAGCACTGATATTCTTTAAATTCCCGTCCAGGGCAGTTTTAATTCCTGGTATATAGATGTAATCTCCTACCTCAAATTCTGGCTCTGCCTCCATCTGGAAGGGAATCATCCCCCAGTTAATCACATTGGAACGGTATCTTTTTGTTGCATACTCTTTGCAGATATTGGCAAGACCTCCTATCACTCTCTGACAGCTTGCCGCCTGCTCTCTTGCAGAGCCATCACCTGGTTTTACTGCATAGATAATACTGCCGATTTCCACGCTCTCTATTGATACCTGCTCACTGCCAGGAATACGCTGAATCTGCTGGAAAACAGTCTCAAGAGCTGGGGCCAATGCAAACTCTCCAACAGCTCCCTCTATTGTCCTTGCTCTTTCAAGGCTATCTACAGCTTTCGCTTTAGCAACGTACTCAGGGTCTCTTCTTGAAAGAGTAAACTCCGCCAGCCCCAAAGGATTGGAACGGTAAGAAGAAGTTTCTCCTGAAGGAATGAGCTCGTCTGTTGTTGTCACTGGGTCCATAATCTTTGAGCACACTTTCAAAAGGATATTCTCTGCCAGTGGACTCATCTTTGGCCAATCTTTAATATTAGGCCCATAGACCAACTCTCTGTCAATTTGTCCCTCTCCAAAGCCACTATACACACGATTCCTATAAGAACTATCATCAAAATTATATTCTGGTATCTGATTCCATCCATCCATCTCCCAGGCCGAAGTCAGTCGCCCCTTGTTAGCTGCTGTAGCTGCAATCGATCTGGCATCCATCAAGGCTACTGCAGCCATCTGTCCACTACCAGGTTTAGACCCTTCTCTATTCGGGAAATTTCTGGTGGTATGTCGGATGCTTAAACCATTGTTGCAGGGCGTATCCCCTGCGCCAAAACATGGACCACAAAATGCAGTACGGATGATTGCCCCAGCTTCCATCAAATCAGATATTGCTCCCTTCTTCACCAAATCTGCAAATACTGGCTGGGAAGAAGGATACACTGCTAGGGAAAATTCGTCACAACCACAGCTTTTTCCCCTTAACACTTGGGCTGCCTCCATAAGATTACTATAGGTGCCTCCGGCACACCCTGCTATGACAGCCTGCTGTATCATCAACTCTCCATCTTTTACTTTATCCAAAAGCGTAAATCCAGCCTTGTCACCAGACACCTTTTTCGCCTGAGCTTCCACTTCTCCTAAAATATCCATCAGATTAGCCTTCAGCTCGTCAATCTCATAGGCATTGCTGGGATGAAACGGCAGAGCAATCATAGGTTTCACGGTAGAAAGGTCTACATAAACACAACCATCGTAATAAGCTATCTCTCCAGGTGCTAATTCCTGGTAATCTTCCTCTCTATGGTGTTTTGCCAGATAAGCCCTGGTATCCTCATCGGTTCTCCATATGGAAGTAAGACAGGTTGTTTCTGTTGTCATTACATCCACGCCATTCCGATAATCGGTTGTCATGGAAGCAACCCCTGGTCCCACAAACTCCATCACCTTGTTTTTTACATAACCATTTTTAAATACAGCAGCAATGATTGCCAGTGCAATATCCTGTGGTCCTGTGCCTGGCTTTGGAGCTCCATCCAGATATACAGCTATAATCTCGGGATAATTCACATCATAAGTATCCTTTAAAAGCTGCTTTACAAGCTCACCACCGCCCTCACCCACAGCTATCGTCCCTAGTGCTCCATAGCGTGTATGACTGTCAGAGCCAAGAATCATTTTACCACATCCAGCCATTCTCTCTCTCATATACTGATGAATCACAGCAATATGCGGAGGAACATAGATGCCTCCATATTTCTTTGCCGCCGAAAGGCCAAACATGTGGTCATCTTCATTGATAGTACCTCCTACTGCACAGAGAGTATTATGGCAGTTAGTCAGCACATAGGGAATTGGAAATTGTTCCATGCCAGATGCCTTCGCTGTCTGTACAATTCCTACAAATGTAATATCATGGGATGCCATAGAATCAAAACGGAGCTTCAGATGCTCCATATCATCAGATGTATTGTGAGCCTGCAATATGGAATAAGCAATAGTCTCCTTTTTGGCAGCAGCCTTGTCTGCCTCCCGTCCTGCCAGAGCTTTCACCCTGTCACTCTCCTTTTCAGGGATAAGCTCCGTCTCTCTAACCAGATAGACGCCGCCTTCATATAGTGATATCAATGTCTCCACCTCCTGGTTAATAATTTACAAATACTATAAACGAAAATCTTTTATTTGTCCAGTATGTAATGGAAATGCACGCTACCACGTACAATATTCCTACCAGATGTTAAAGGTTACAACTATACTACTTTTCATACCTTTATATGCATAAAAGGTGCAAGGCATTAATCTTCCGATTAAAAACTTTGCACCTTTGCAATCTCGTTTATTAAAATTACTATAACATATTCTATCTATTATGTACAGCTTTAAATTTTAGGTAATTCAAAGTTGGCTAACTTGCTCAGCGCCAGATCTAAGTAGGTATTGATGCATCTGATAAATCGGTTCATGTTAGAGATAAGCAGAGTTTTATGTTAGATATCGGAACGAAATTTAAAACTTACACCCCTACAGCTCTCAATGCAGTTTTATCAGTGTTGATTTATCTATATAATATTTTATTTTCTGACTGCAAGAAATCCATTCTATCCACAGTGTAAACGTTCTGGCAGCTTTCTATACTCGTTTAGGTGCCCTTTGCCTCTGATTTAACAGCCCTCACTCCTTATATCAGAAAATATTTTGTGGTTCC
>DEPC01000039.1:0-228 GCA_002358555.1 Hungatella sp. UBA3402
CGTCCTGAGCCGTCTCCACCTGCCAGACCTTCTACATCTGCACGGGTTACTAAATTGAAGTCTCCAGGAATGGTATGTTTTAATGCGGAAGCTGCTACTGCATATTCCAGAGCACCTTTCATATCTTTACCATCTACTAGACCGCAAATCAATCCTGCTGCAAAAGAATCACCGCCTCCTACACGGTCAACAATAGGAGTGATATGGTATTTTCTGGAATGATAGAAT
>DEPC01000039.1:482-32506 GCA_002358555.1 Hungatella sp. UBA3402
CAGCCCGCCGCCGAAGGAATCGCCGCCGCCCACGCGGTCTACGATCGGGGTGATGGAATATTTTCTGGAATGATAGAATTCTCTTGTCTTTCCATCCATAATACAAGCAGACCAGCCATTATCAGAAGCGCTGTGGCTTTCACGAAGGGAGCTAATAATGTATTTAAATCCAAATTTGTCTGCCATCTGGTTGAAAATATCCACATAGCCAGCTAATTCCAATTCACCAGAAGTTACATCTGTGTTGCCTGGTTTAAAGCCCAGAACTTTCTCTGCATCTTCTTCATTGCCGATACATACATCAACATACTGCATTAAATTGGTCATAACCTTCTGGGCCTTCTCAGAAGACCATAATTTCTTGCGGAAATTTAAGTCAACAGATACCGTTACATTGTGAGCCTTAGCAGCCTTTAATGCAGCTTCTGTCAGGGCAATCGCAGCATCGCTGACAGCTGGAGTAATTCCTGTAAAATGGAACCATTCTGCGCCCTCAAAAATCTCGTCGAAATTAAACTCATCTGGAGTTGCGGTAGAAACGGAGCTATGTGCCCTATCGTAAACCACGTTGGAAGCTCTCATAGCAGAACCTGTCTCCAGATAGTAGATTCCAAGACGCTCACCGCTTCTTGCAATATGCTTTGTTCCTACATTATACTTTCTGAGAGCAGCTACTGCACAATCACCAATAGGATTAGCGGGAACAGCCGTAACAAATTCAACCTCATGGCCATAATTAGCCAGGGATACTGCTACATTTGCCTCGCCTCCGCCATAGTTGACATCAAACTCATCAGCCTGGATAAACTTCTCATTGTTTGGTGTGGACAGTCTCAACATAATCTCGCCCATGGTTACAATCTTTGCCATTATTCTTTCTCCTTTATATATAATAAAATAAAACTCTTATTTATTTACGTGCTGCTGCTACTGCCTCTACAAACTCTCTTGCTTTTGCTGTTACTGCTGCAAAATCTCCAGTCTTAGCACCCTTGGTCAAGCTGGAACCAGTACCAACTGCATAAGCGCCTGCCTTAATCCATTTGTCCACATTGTCCACATCAACACCACCAGATGGCATGAATTCGCCCTGAGGAAGAGGTCCCTTGAAGGAACTGATAGCTGCTGGTCCCACAATATTGCCTGGGAAAATCTTGATGATATCACATCCTGCCTCCATAGCTGTGATTGCTTCTGTTGGAGTCATAACGCCTGGCAGCATAGGAACTCTGTAGCGGTTGCACAGCTTTACAGTCTCCACATTTAATCCTGGACTTACTACATAATTAGCTCCTGCCAAGATTACCTGTCTTGCAGTTTCTGGGTCAAGAACTGTTCCTGCTCCAATAACAACCTTGTCATTGTCTTTGTACTTCTTCACCATAGCAGCAATGAAATCAATCGGATTGCCCTCATCCATGGTCATAGTAATCTCGATGAAATTGATACCGCCTTCGATAATGGCATCAACCACTTTTTCGCCCTGCTCCAAGTTCTTTGCACGTACTACGGCAACTAGGCAGTCTTCTTTCATCCTTGACAACACTTGTTCTTTTTTCATGGTTTATCTCTCCTTTTCTATTCGTATATGCGATTTATTTTCGCAAACACGATTCTTATACTAAAATATTAAATGGTTCTGGCTCATTTGTCAATATCTTTTCTCTAAATTTTCCCTAAAAATCCCAATAATTTGGAAACTTCTGCTGCTTTTTTACAAACCACCCTTCCAAGGGCATCATAATCTTCTTCTGGCTTATATAAACTGGACACACTAATAGCTCCCAAGACATTTCCATCCTGCTCAAATATAGCTGCTCCAGCACATTCCATATGCTCCTCCATCTCCCTGGCATCCAATGCATATCCCTGGTTTCTTACTTTTTCCAGTTCTTTCTCCAGTTCTGCCTTTGTCATAATAGTATTCTCTGTCTTTCGGGAAAACTTTATACGGTTTACTATCTGTTGTCTAGTATCCTCATCGGTATATGCCAGGATTACTTTTCCCAGAGAAGTACAATACATAGGATTCTTGGTTCCCACAGTAGCAGTGGTGATAATCGGATTTTCTGGTTCAAATTTACAGATATAGACAACATCATGGTCAGAGCGAACCCCAAAAAACACGGTCTTTCCCACTTCTCTGGAAAATGCCTTTAACTCTGGCTCAATAATCCCCAGAAAATCTAGATTATTTGTATAATTGATGCCAATGCGGTAGGCCATTAACCCGATAGTATAAGTCTGCTTTTGCCCCTTTTGAACATTTACCATTCCCATCTCCACCAAGGTAGTCACAATATCATAGGCGCTGGTCTTAGGCAGGTCTAATTGTGTGCAAATATCATCCAGAGTAATTCCCTCTGGTTTCCTGGAAACTAATTTTAGTATCTCTACAGTTCTCTGAGTGGTCCTGTTTAACTTCATGTATTATGCCTCCCGAAAGTATACTTTTTAGATACCCTCTAACATTACAGGGAACACTATAATGTCACACCTTGTTTGAAAATCGCCATATCATGGAATCCAGCCTCTTCTGCCTTTACTTTTTTGCCTGAAGCTATCTCCAAAACATAATCAAACAGTTCTTGTGCCAGTTCCTCTTTACTCTTATCTTCTATCATTCGCCCTGCATTAAAATCAATCCAGTTATTCTTTTTTCCTGCCAAAACAGAATTGCTGGAAATCTTTACCGTAGGCACTGGTGATGCAAATGGGGTGCCTCTTCCTGTGGTAAATAATACAATCTGAGCTCCTGACACTGCTAAGGCTGTAGATGCCACCAAATCATTGCCTGGGGCACTTAAAAGATTTAAGCCTTTTACCTTCACTGGCTCTCCATAGGCTAAAACTCCCTTTACTGGAGCACTGCCTGATTTCTGGGTACACCCTAACGATTTATCTTCCAATGTAGAAATGCCGCCTTTTTTATTGCCTGGAGATGGATTCTCATAGATAGTCTGATTATGGCTGGTAAAATAATTCTTAAAATCATTGATTAAATGAACGGTCTTATCAAACAACTCCTCTGTCTCACAGCGGTTCATAAGGATGGTCTCTGCTCCAAACATCTCTGGAACCTCAGTGAGAATTGTGGTTCCACCTTTTGAAATCAAAAGGTCAGAAAATGCTCCTACAACTGGATTGGCAGTGATGCCAGATAACCCATCAGAGCCACCGCACTTCATGCCAATCACTAATTCGCTGGCATCAATCGGCTCTCTTTCAAATCCTTTGGCATAAGTAGACAATTCCTCAAGGATTGCCATAGCAGCCTCATGTTCATCTTCCACATCTTGGCATTGAAGAAATTTTACTCTCTGTTCGTCATATTCTTTGATATATTCTTTTAATACAGGAATATTGCTGTTTTCACAGCCAAGTCCCAAAACTAGAACACCGCCTGCATTGGGGTGATGAATCATATCTGCCAAAACTGCTCTGGTATGCTCTTGGTCATCTCCCATCTGGGAACAACCATAAGGGTGAGGAAATGCAATCACTTCCTCTAAACTCCCTCCTACAAACTTTTGTGCATCCTTTTCCAATGCCTTAGCAATCGAATTGACACAGCCTACTGTAGGAATAATCCAAAGCTCATTGCGCACTCCCACCTTGCCGTCAGTACGTCGAAATCCCTGAAAACTGGCATGCTCACTTTCTTTCACAGAGGTATTGGTAGGCTCATACTGATAACTAAGCAAATCTCCCAAAGCTGTCTTTAGATTGTGTACATGCACCCATGCTCCAGTCTCAATATCCTCTTTTGCAAATCCAATCCGAAATCCATACTTAACCACTTCTCCCCCAGCCTTTATTGGCTTCAGTGCCACTTTATGCCCCTGAGGAATCTCCTCTAATGTAGTTACTGAAAAATCTCCTGCAACTATAGTTTCCCCTTTTGCTACAGGACGCAAAGCAACTGCTACATTGTCCTCCTGGTTAATCTTGATGACATCCTGCATCTTTCCTTCTCCTCAATTTAATTTTTTGCTGTATTTTTACAATAGCTCCAGCAGAATCTATGCATTTACTATCTAACTGCATGTTTTAGTATACCCCTCTTTGATATTTCGTCATTCACGTTTTACAGCAATATCAAAGTGTCACTTTTCATCTGCTTCGTCTATTGTAAGCGCTTACATTTATTTTACAGAATCTCAAGTTGGAAGTCAATAACAAATATGGAAACTTTTGATAGTTTAGAAAAAAACAGCAAAATGTACAGAAAATTTTTAAAAAATTAGATAAATAACCAGATTTTATGTGAAAATATTCCAATTAAAAGAATTTTGTTCCTAAGTTAGCTTGTTGTGGTAGTTAAAGTTGCAGGCAGAAGTAACGCAGCAAACTCTGATTGGCAGCTATGTATCGTTAAAACTGACAGTCACCAGCACGGAAGAAGCATGCTTCTCGTCCTGTGGGGAATCTGGTTTACTGTGTTCCTTCTTCCTACAACTTTTACCTGCCGCAACTGGTCAAGTTAATCCTCTTACCCCCCTATTCCATCATCTTTTCCTAATTCTAATTCCTTTTCTACACTTTTCTCAATTCCAGTAACATTGATATTCCTAGTCACCTTGGCATCATAAGTCTGTGCTTTTAAAATCTCTCGAAAATCTACTCCTGTAGCCTCAGACATGGTATCAAATACCTGCTGCATCACAGTTGCTCCACTGCCAGATACCTGACTAATGCCATTATTATCGCCTCCGCCATAAATATTTACTTTATCAATACTAGACAATGGCTTTGCAATCTCTGCTGCCATCTGAGGCATAATATTTACCATCATTTCAATAACAGCTGCATTATTGTACTTAGCATAGGCTTCTGCTTTCTTCTCCATACCTTCTGCTTCTGCCAACATCTTTGCCTGAATAGCTGCTGCCTCTGCTGCACCCTTTGCCTGAATTCCGGCTGCCTCCTGCTCGGCAGCATATCTGGAAGCAGCTGCCTTAGCCTTTGTAGCTTCTGCTTCCTTTTCTGCATGAGCCCGCATAGCTTCTGCCTCCATCTCCAGCTCATACTTTTTAGCTTCCGCTTCTCTCTGACGTTTTGCCAATTCTGCTGCTGCCTTCTGTTCTACTGCATAACGGTCTGCATCAGCCCTCTTATTGATTTCTGCTTCCAAAGCTTGCTGTTGAATAGCAACCTGTTGCTTACGCAGTTCTGCTTCCCTCTCTGCTTTCGCAATCTGGGCATTGACTGTGGCAGTTTGAATTGTCTTTTCCTGTTCTTGGCGTTGAATCTCATAGGCAGCATCAGCTTCTGCCTTCTTCGTGTCAGACTCCTTCTGAAGCTCTGCCTTTTTGATGGCAAGCTGGTTATTCTTCTGAGCAATCTCTGTCTGAGCTTGAACTCTAGCATCATTGGAAGCTTTGTCTGCTTCTGCCTGAGCAATGGCAATATCTCTATCCGCCTGAGCCTTGGCAATCGCTGCATCTTTCTTAATTTTTGAAGTATTGTCTGCACCCAAATCTTTAATTAGTCCATTCTCATCTGTAACATTTTGAATATTGCAGGATAGAATCTCAATTCCCAGTTTATCCATATCCCTAGAAGCTTTTGACATCACCTGATCAGAGAACGAATCTCTGTCTGTGTTGATTTCTTTTAAAGATAAGGTGCCAATAATTTCTCTCATATTACCTTGGAGGGAATCCTGTAAATCCATGGTAATATCCTCTGGATGCTTATTCAAAAAGTTTTTGGATGCCAACTTAATTCCATCTTCTGTGGGAGAAATTCTTACTTTGGCAACGGCATCTACATTGACATTGATAAAATCATTGGTAGGTACAGACTGTCCTGTCTTGATATCCACTGTCATTTGACCTAGATAGAGGCGGTCTAATCTCTCAAAAAATGGAATTCTAATTCCTGCTCGGCCAATTAAAATTTTTCCATCTTTTTTCAATCCTGAAATAATATATGCCTGGTCCGGTGGAGCTTTCACATACCCTCCAGCTAAAATTAGCAATAATGCTATCACCCCCGCTGCGGGTACAATCCATGGCATCAACAATTCCATCATAACTTATCCCTCCTTATATTGTCAATTTTCGACTAATACCAGTTTACGCTAACTTTTATGAAAAATCAACATATTTACCCTTGCTTTTTTCTTACAATATAGTTATAATGGATATAGATTGTAAGCGCTTACAGAACAACAATGAGGTGATTACTTGAATATTTACGATGTTTCCGAGCGTGCAGGCGTTTCTATTGCAACGGTATCTCGTGTCCTCAATGGCAACCCCAATGTCAGGGAGCAGACACGCAGTAAAGTTCTAGCTATTATGGATGAGCTTGGTTATACTCCCAATGTATTTGCTAGAGGATTAGGACTTAATACCATGAAAACCATCGGAATTATGTGTTCTGACTCTTCAGACCCTTATCTAGCCAATGCAATCTACTTTTTAGAGCGTCAACTCCGAAGTCATGGTTATGATTCTCTTCTCTGTTGCACTGGCTCTTTTTTAGAGAATAAGAGAACCTATTTTGAACTCCTACTTTCCAAACGGGTAGATGCAATTATTCTAGTTGGTTCCAAATTTGTAGAATTAGAGGAGACGGATAACTCCTATCTGCTTGAAGCTGCAAAGGAACTTCCTATTATGCTGGTCAATGGTTATCTAGATGCCCCTGGCATCTATAGTACTGTCTGCGATGACCATGGAGCTATGTATGATGCTGCCAGTCTTTTGATTCATTCTGGCAGAAATCGAATTCTTTATCTGTATACCAGTCATTCTTACAGTGGCTTGAATAAAATCCAAGGCTACAAGGATGCATTATCTGACCTTGAATTTCCTGTCCGCAAAGAGTTGATTCACCAATGTACCAAAAATTTAACTGCTGCTAAACAGCTTATTGGAGAGTTAGCTGATTCTGGCCTGAAATTTGATGCCATTATGACGTCTGATGATTCTCTTGCTGTAGGTGCTGTCAAATATGCACATGCTAGACATATCGCTATACCAGAGAAACTAGCTATAATTGGGTATAATAATTCTATCCTCTCCTATTGTACAGACCCAGAGATTTCTTCCATTGACACAAAAGTAGAGGAATTATGCATAAACACAGTCAATACACTTATGGGAGTGTTTGACGGCGGCAATGTCCCAGCAAAGACCATCATTGCTGCCGATTTTATACAAAGACAAACAACTAATTTTTAATTCAAGGAGGAATATTCCAATGAAACAGTTTATGGACAAGGATTTCTTACTTTCCACAGACATGGCAAAGACTCTGTATCATGATTATGCTGCCAAGATGCCGATTCTGGATTACCACTGCCACATCAATCCCCAAGAGATTGCCGAAGACCGCAAGTTTGACAATATCACTCAGGTATGGCTTGGCGGCGACCATTACAAATGGCGTCAAATGCGTTCCAATGGTGTTGAAGAAAAATATATCACTGGAGATGCCTCTGACAGAGAGAAATTCCAGAAGTGGGCAGAAACCTTAGAAAAACTTATTGGCAATCCTCTGTATCATTGGAGCCATTTGGAACTTCAGAAATATTTCGGATATACTGGATATTTGAATGGTGACACTGCAGAAGAAGTATGGAATTTATGTAATGAAAAATTACACCAAGATTCCATGACTGTCCGTAATATTATCAAACAGTCCAATGTAACCTTAATCTGCACTACTGATGACCCAGTGGATACCTTAGAATGGCATGAGAAGATTGCTGATGATGATTCCTTTGATGTACAGGTTCTTCCAGCATGGAGACCAGATAAAGCTATGAATGTCGAAAAACCAGACTTTAGCGCTTATATGGAAAAACTTTCTAAAGTCAGCGGCGTTCAAATAAAGGATTTCTCCTCTTTAAAAGAGGCTTTAAAGGTACGCATGGCTTACTTTGCAGACCATAAATGTTGTGTATCTGACCATGCTCTAGAATATGTAATGTATGTTCCTGCCCAGGATGCAGAGCTGGATGCTATCATGGCAAAAGGACTTTCTGGTCAGGCTGTGACCAAGGAAGAAGAATTAAAATACAAGACCGCATTTATGCTGTTTGTAGCAAAAGAATATAATCATATGAATTGGACTATGCAGATTCACTATGGCTGCAAGCGTGATAACAATGCTTATATGTTCCAAAAGCTTGGTGCAGATACTGGCTTTGATTGTATCAATAATTATGCTCCGTCTGCGCAGATGGCAGATTTCCTGAATGCTTTGAGTGCTACCAACGAGATTCCAAAGACGATTCTGTACTCCCTAAATCCCAATGACAATGCTTCTATTGGCACTATTCTGGGCTGTTTCCAGAGTGAAGGGATTGCTGGAAGAATCCAGCAGGGTTCTGCATGGTGGTTCAATGACCATAAGATTGGCATGACTGAGCAGATGAGTTCTTTAGCAAACTTAGGTTGTCTGGGCAACTTCATTGGTATGTTGACTGATTCCAGAAGCTTCCTCTCCTATACCAGACATGACTATTTCAGAAGGATTATGTGTAATCTAATTGGTGGCTGGGTAGAAAATGGAGAGTATCCAGCAGATATGAAAGCCTTAAAGAATATTATAGAGGGTATTTCCTATAACAATGCAGTAAACTATTTTGGATTTAATCTATAAAAATTATTTTAATAAATTTTTATAAAATAATTGCAAAAACGGCAGTTAAGACTTAAAGATTAAAATTTCTTAAGCTTAACTGCCACTTTTATATCGATTTTTCTAATTATTTACAGTTTCGGAACCAGTAATATCAAGTTGGATTTTTGTTTATACTTTTTTAAATTTAAGCTTTAGTATTTATCACTTGAAGAGTAGGGGACATCTTCATAGGTGGATTGTTCTTCATAACGTGGGCGGTAGCTGCTATTTGATGATGCACTATAACCACTATCATTTTTCAAGCGGAAGCTACCTACCTGCTCTCTCATCAACTGAGCCTGGCTAGATAATTCTTCACTAGCAGCTGCACTTTCCTGAGCTGTAGCTGAATTTGTCTGAATAACACTAGAAATCTGGTCTATTCCCAATGTAATCTGTGCAATCGCTGCAGACTGGGTATTGCTCGCCTCAGAGATATTATCTACAAGTCTTGTAACTTCTTTTGCCCCATCTACTGCCTGGATAAGAGTCTTAGCAGTGACATTTGCAATCTCAGTACCATGTTGTACTGCTTTGATAGAATTTTCGATTAAAGCTGCTGTATTCTTGGAAGCTTCAGCACTCTTGCTGGCAAGATTCCTTACTTCGTCTGCTACCACTGCAAACCCTTTTCCAGCACTTCCTGCTCTTGCAGCCTCCACAGCCGCATTCAATGCTAAAATATTGGTCTGGAATGCAATATCCTCAATAGTCTTAATAATTTTGCCAATTTCATTAGAACTATTGCTGATGTCGCTCATAGCCTGCATCATATCTTGCATCTTATCATTGCTCAAGTTCATGTCATTACTCATAGCATTGACTTTCTGATTAGCTACATTTGCATTTTCTGCGTTTTCTTTAATTCTCTCTGAAATATCTGTAATAGTAGCTGCCAACTCTTCAATAGAACTTGCCTGCTCGGTTGCCCCTTGAGAAAGAGCCTGAGCACCACTGGAAACCTGTTCTGCACTGTTAGAAACTTGCTCACTGCTGTCATTAATCTTCTTCATCGCCTCATTCATCTTGTTGGCAATATTACGAAAAGAAATAAGCAGATGTTGGAAGGAACCTACATACTCCTCTTCACATTCGGACTCTACAGTTAAATCTCCTGCAGCCATCTTCCCCAGGAACTGTCCTTCGTCACTTATAATCTTATATAGTCTATTGGCTAACTCTCTAAATTGGTTTGAAAGGATTCCTAATTCATCTTTAGATTCATATTTAATAGACACATCCATATTACCCTGGGCCATCTGAGTAGCAACATCAGAAAGCTCTATTGCTGGTGCATGGATACTTCTAACAATCATTGTAGATAGATATAATCCTAAAAGAATTATAAATATCATCAAAAATAACTGAATAATCCTAGCTCTTGTATAAATAGAATTACTTTGCTCGTAAGCATTATTACTACCTTCAGTATTAAAATCAGATAAATTCTCTAAAGCAGAGGTCAACTCATTAAAAGCAGTATTGTTCTCGTCACCAAGCTGAAGTGATTTTGCTTCTGCCAATTTTCCCTCTTTCACCAGGCTCATAACTCGGTTATCAAGGTTTTCATAGTTCGCCCATGCAGTCTGCAATGCCTGATAAAGCGCCCGTCCTTCTGAAGTAGTGACATATCCACCATAAGTTTCAACGCGATCCTCTAGTTTTGCCATTTCTTCAGCAACTTTTGCAGTCCTTGACTGTGCTTCCTCCACAGACTCTTGAGTTACAGTGAGCAGTTTGGCAATCCGGATATCTGAAAGTGCAGTATTCATCTCATTAGACAAAGTACAACTTGGCATCCATTTCTCTACAATGATTTTTGTCTGACTATTCAAATTTCCCATTAAATAGAAAGACATCAGACCAAGTACTACCAAGCCTAAAACGGCTTCCCCTACAAGAACATATAACTTCTTCCCAATTTTCATATTTTTAATAATTTGATACATTATTGTCCTCCTCCCAACACCTTTGTGGCTTTCATTCTTTTCTCCAACTTTGTTTATTTATTTTCTTAACTGGAACCTTCCTGTCAATGACTTTAGTACTTGAGCCTGCCCTGATAATTCCTGGCTAGCCGCAGCACTTTCCTCGGATGCAGCAGAATTAGACTGAATTACCGAAGAAATTTGATGAATACTGTCTTTAATATGATTAATAGCTGATTCCTGCTCTTTGGAAACTTCAGAGATAACCTTAATCTGACTAGTTACTTTCTGAGCACCTTCTACTACAGAAGCAAGAGATTCTTGAGTGATATCCGTCAATGTGGACCCAGCAGCTACCATATTCAGTGTTCTATCAATCAACTCTGTAGTTTCCTTAACAGCATCTGCACTCTTAGCCGCCAAGCTGCGCACTTCATCTGCTACCACTGCAAATCCTTTTCCAGCACTTCCTGCCCTAGCAGCCTCTACTGCTGCATTCAATGCCAGAATATTAGTCTGAGAAGCAATATCATCAATCGTTTTAATAATGTGCTGAATCTCACCAGAACAGCTATTGATCTGAACCATGGCTTCTGCCATATCTTTCATCTCCTGGTTGCACACATCAATTTCTTTCTTCATATGGTCAGCTTCTGTTGTAGTAATTGAAGCACTTTCAGCATTGCCATTGATCTGCTCTGTGATTCGCTCAATCATATGCAGCAAATTGTCAACCTCTGAAGCCTGCTCTGTAGAGCCCTGAGCTAAATTCTGAGCCCCCTGAGCTACTTGCTCAGAACCTGAATCTACCTGACTAGCAGAAACCTGAATTTGTTCCATGATATTACTCTGCTCTTGACTAATAGTATCAATAGCCTGCTGGATTTTAGCAAAATCTCCTATATATTCAACCTCAGTTTTACTAGCGAGATTGCCACTCGCCATCTCCTGAAGAATTCTAGCTATATCGGAGATATAAAATTTTAAATTTCTAACAGAAGTGTTCAAGCTCTCTGCCAGTATTCCAATTTCACTATTATTTTTAATATCAATTTGGAAATCTAATTTTCCCTCCGATAAATTCTTACTAGATTTTGTAATTACCTCAACAGGATTCACAATTTCTTTGAATACATACAGGACAAAAAGAACACTTGCAATAAGAATCGCTACTATAGCAGCAACAGAAATTATCTCTGACCAAAAAACCCATCCTTCTAACTTAGTACGATTCTGTGCCATTTGCTGTTCCGTAATATCTGCTACCTGACTTAAAAGAGCAACTAATTTTTCTACACTCTTCTTTGTAGTATCCAGATACATCTGCTGTGCCTGCTCAGGCTCTGTAGTATTCAATTCCAAAATAGCCTGAGCTGATTCATGCATAGACTGATGAATTGGCTTCATCTCTTCTACCAAACGAAGAATCTCTGCATCTTTAGGAATAGATTCATCAGAACCATAGAACCACTTTCCTAAGACGCAGGTTTTGTAATCAGCAGTTCCTGTAAATTCTGTTCCCATGGCAATGGAAGAACATAGATTTTCTACCCATCCATAATGAGCTTTCTCTGCTGTCAATACTAGAGAATTAATATCTGTTGCCTGCTCTGTGGACTTATTACACTCTCTTACTCTTCTCATACCGATTATAGTTACAATACCACTGATAATAACAATACAAAATATAAGGGCGATGCGTATCATAACCTGTTGTTTTATGCTCTGTCTCATTGCTTCACCTCATAACCTTATATAACATTATAAATAAATAGGGACACCAAGTACAGCAATTCATCTTTTACTGTACTTCTTGTCACAACTACTTCCTTAATTATATGCAGGTTTTTAATATTTTCCATCATCCGGATATGATATCTGTCCCACTGTGGAAGTTCCATATTCAAATTCACCCTGGGGAGCATACTGCTGTACAGTAGACATACCATCCATGTCACTATCCAGTTTAAACTTTCTTACTAAGTCTTTCATAATTTGAGCCTGACTAGACAGTTCCTCACTAGCTGCAGCACTTTCTTCTGAAGTAGCAGAATTGGTTTGAACTACACTGGAAATCTGGTCAATCCCTACAGTAATTTGACTAATTGCCTGTGCTTGTTCTGTGGAAGCCTTTGCAATGGCATCCATCATAGCTGCTGCTTCATGAATTCCTGTCATTACATGCTCTAAAGAGCTTGCTGTCTCATCTGCAATCTTTTTCCCATTCTCTACTGCTGTAAGGGAATTTTCTATAAGTACTGCTGTATTCTTGGAAGCTTCTGCTGACTTACTAGCCAAATTACGTACTTCATCAGCAACCACAGCAAATCCTTTACCTGCCGCCCCTGCCCTTGCTGCCTCAACTGCTGCATTTAGAGCAAGAATATTGGTTTGGAAGGCAATATCTTCAATAGTTTTAATGATCTTGCCTATTTCTCCAGAACAGGTATTAATATCTGCCATAGCTGCAAGCATATCTTGCATCCTACGGTTACTTTCTCCAGCAACCTCTCCTACCATAGCTGACTTTTTACTTGCTTCCTGAGCACCTTCAGCATTTGCATTGATGCGAGTTGAAATGTCATTGATGGAAGCAGCAAGTTCCTCCACAGAAGAAGCCTGTTCTGTAGCCCCCTGAGAAAGAGCCTGAGCTCCAGAAGACACCTGATCCGATCCAGAAGATACCTGCTCTGCTGACTGATTCAAAGTAGTCATGGTACGATTAAGACTACTTTTAATATCAATCATGGCTTGAATAATTGCATGGTAATCTCCAATGTACATACTTCTATCAGAAGACCTAGCTGCAAAATCTCCTTGTGCCATACCAGAAAGTATTGTCTGGATATCCTTGATAATCCGTTCTACTCCTGAAGTAACTTTATACATATAATTTGCCATATCACCAAACTCATCACCAGATTCATAGTCTATTTTTACTGACAAATTGCCTTTGGAAACCTCATCCATAGCATGTTCAATGAGCTTTACAGGAGTAAGGATATCTTTAGTCAGTTTCATAGCAACAGCAATAGTAATAATGAAAGCAATGACACAAATACCTATGGCTGACCACAACAGTGAATCCATCATCAAGACTGACTCCTCATACTGTGTATTACTTGCTGCTTCCATATCTTTAAATGCAGATTCTAAAATTGTTATATACTGGTCTACTACAGGATTGTATTCTTCGAGGATAATCTGCTGAGCCATCTGATTGCCTTCTATAGTATCTAAACTAGCATATTCCATAGCACGCAGTCTAATTGCTTTATTGTTATTCATATAGTTTTCGAATTCTTTTAGGCCAGATACATCTCCTTCATAGTTATTGTAAATCCACTGTAGCTGTGACTCAAGACCTTCGATATTCTTAGTAACATTTGTTATTCTTTTTGCAGTCTCCCCAGGGTCTGATTCAATAACTGACAGAGACAGTTCATTTAGAGCTTTCCGAAGATCAAGCTGAATCTCATAAACCCGAGTAATTGCCTCATATTCCTTTTTGTAAAAATTGGCATAACTCTTTTTAGACTTGATAATACCATAGCCTGCAGAGCATACAGCTACCAAGAATGTGACCACAATTATGCCAAATGCCAATAGGAACTTTTTGCCAAGTTTTAAATTCTTCATTCGTTGCTCCTCCTTGTTGAGCCATTTAAGATTTTGCCAAGAGCATCTACTACCTTCACCGTTCCCCCTAAATGCCTTAGCACATTCTTTTATAATATTTCGGCATTTTTTTATGTTACATAACATGTCTTTTAAATTTTTTAAGGAAATTATTATATCGACGGTTTTTTTAAAATAATAACTTATCTATTATTATTTTCTGTCGATAAAAATACTAGTGTGTTGCAGTCTGTTGCATTTTTACACAGACTGTTTGATTTTTATGCATAATTCATAAAGATAGGTGGTGTGATAGAATGGATAATGGTATGGAAGGTATGCTTGATACATACCTTTTTGAAACTAACTCCCTTTTAGACCGACTGGATGAGATGCTGGTGGCTGATGAGAAGATTGGAGATTTCTCTATAGATGACGTGAATGAAATCTTCCGCATCATGCACACCATTAAAGGTTCTTCTGCCATGATGGAATTTAGTTCCTTGGCTGAAATCGCGCATCATATAGAAGACATGTTCTTCTATATTCGTGACAAGGGGATTGATACTTTGGATCCTCAACATAAAAAGGAGCTTTTTAACCTGATGTTCCGTTCAGAAGATTTCCTGCGGGGCCAGGTCGAAAAGGTTGAAAGCGGGCAGGCTCTTGATACGGATATTGATCACTTTGCCGCTGAAATCAATAATTTTCTCAAAAAAATTAGTGGAACAACCGCAGAGGAAGACTCTGTCAGTACTTCTACTGCCGAAGCCTCTTCGAATGAGACTTCTAGTTCTATTGAGAATCTTCCTGATGACAAGGATGCCAGTTGTTTTCTTCATGTATTTTTGGAAGAAGGTATTGGCATGGAAAATCTGCGTGCCTATATGATTATCAATGCAGTACAGGAATGTGGTATTGAATTACACTATTATCCTGAAAATATGGAATCTGATTCTAGCACTTGTGCTTCTATCATAGAGGAAGGCTTTTTCATGGCCTTTACATCAGAAGAAGAAGCTACCAAGGCAGAAGGTGTTTTACGCACTCAGAATCATATACGTTCCTATGAACTAGCTGCTGTGCCTGAATCTGAACCAGAGACTCCGGCGCCTACTCCTGAACCTCCTATTCAAAATTCTACACCTATTCAGGAACCAGCAAGTCCTGCTCCTCAACCAGCAGCACCTAAGCCAGCACCTTCCAAATCGGCTCAGAATGCTCCTGTAAAGCAGAACCTGATTAGTGTAAGCCTAATGAAACTGGACAGCCTTCAAAATATTGTAGGTGAAATTGTTATTACCGAATCCATGGTTTCCTCTTCACCTGAGTTAAATCAATTAAGCCGTGATGCCTATGACAACTTTATGAAGTCTGCACGCCAGTTGCGTAAACTTACTGACGATTTACAAGATATTGCTATGTCTCTGCGAATGGTTCCTATTTCTGGTGTATTCCAAAAAATGAGCCGTATTGTGCGAGATATGAAACAAAAATTGAATAAAGATGTGCGTCTTACCTTGATTGGTGAAGATACTGAAGTTGATAAGACTATTGTGGACAGTATCCAAGACCCTATTATGCATATGGTTCGTAATGCCATGGACCATGGCATTGAAGATGACCCCAAAGAACGCCTTGCCGCTGGAAAGAGTGCTCAAGGTGAGATTATTTTATCTGCCATTCATACTAGTAGTGAAGTGGTTATCTCCATTGCTGATGACGGAAAAGGTATGGACCCTGCAAAGCTTCTGGAAAAAGCTAGAGATAAGGGACTCTTAACCAAGCCAGAAAGTGAATACTCTACCAAGGAAGCTTTGGGACTTGTTATGCTACCTGGTTTTTCTACCAACCAGACCGTTACAGAATTTTCTGGTCGAGGCGTAGGTATGGATGTTGTCAAGAAGAATGTGGAATCTGTAGGTGGTATGGTATCCCTTTCCAGTGAATACGGAAAAGGAACTACTTTTACCATGAAGATACCTTTGACCATGGCCATTGTCGATGGTATGAAAGTGACTGTAGGCAAATCCATTTTTACCATTCCTATTGCCAATATCCGCCAGTCCTTTAAGGTACTTCCTGGAGATATCATCCGAGATGAAAATGACAATGAGATGATAGAACGGATGGACGCTTTCTATCCAGTACTTCGTCTCCATCAATTCTATAGTATAGAAACAGAAGTGACAAATGTAGAAGATGGTATTCTTTTATGGGTAGAGACCAGTGACCGTTCCTTCTGTCTGTTTGTAGATGAACTTGTAGGCGAACAACAGGTTGTAGTCAAACCTTTCCCAGCCTTTTTGAATTATTTTGAACTTAAAAATTCCGGTATCGCTGGCTGTACCATTTTAGGCGACGGCAATATCAGTATTATTTTGGATATTCAGAGCCTTCATGCAGCAGCTCTGGAGAATTCATAATAGAGGGGAGGAACTAGCCATGTCTGAGCAATATAACAATCAAGAGGACATTCGGGAAACATCTAAGGTGAATGGAGAGGATGTTTCCACTATAGAACGTTGCCTTACGTTTGAATCCGCAGACCTTATTTTATATATCAGCACGAAACATGTGATTGAGATTATTAACAATCACTCTATAACTACACTGCCATTGCTGCCTCCTTATATCAAAGGAATTATCAATTTAAGAGGTCAGATTCTTCCGGTCATGGATATTTTACAGCGTATGGGGAAGGCATCAGATTCCTTCGACCCTTCCGGCAAATCCTGTATCATTGTCCTGGATATTGATTCTGTTTCACTAGGTATTATTGTCGATTCTGTGCGTCAGGTAATTGATATTGATTTAAAAAATGTACGTCCTATTCCTTTAAAGCGTCAGCAAAAACTTCTTAATGGAATGGTGACTATGGAGGATGGAAGCGTCTTTATGTCCATCGACTGTCAGGCGCTGTGTGCTCCTTACTAATTCTCAGCTATTCAGCAGTGCACAGGCCATATAAAGCAAATTTTTATCAATTATAAAGATATCAGGTATATGCTTCTAAAAAAATTGACAAGTTTTTGTATATTTGTTAATCTATTTTTAAAGACCAAAATAGGTTTATAAAACTAAAAGCGTAGAAATTTACATGATAACCTTTGCTCTTTGTAAATAGATGTGTAAAAGATTCTTTGTGCAAAATGCCGGAAGCATCCTGTTTCCGGTTTTTTTGCGAACATCCAGTATAACTCTCTTTGGTGTTTTATTGGGTATTTTTTCTCTCAGATGGAGAAAGACTTACTCTTCTGTGAGTGGTGAGTAAACTAAAATTCGTCTCAGTAGGAGTATAATCTCCAACTAAGAGAGAACCTTCAACCGATGACATGCATAAAAATATAGTTAGTAGAACAGAGGGTTCTTGTATGTTGTCACAAGAGTGTTGAGGTATTCTTGAAAGAATTTGGTCACAATCCCATTTTTATTTGTTGGATTAAGACCATAAAACTAACAGTTGTCATAATGTGAATGATTTGGTATACTATAACCATGATATCCCATCATGGTTTGTTGATAACTGTATCTAGGTGATTATGCCAAGAACCCATTATATAAAAGCTAATTGTCTTTTGACATATAGCATATACAAAGTATATCACCGTTATAGGGTATGAACTCCCCGAATTTATGCCTGCGAAGTTAGTAGATAAATGCTCATGATTATATATACTGTGTCACTGACACATGCTTAGCATCAACCGAAGTAGAACATAGACTGATGACGTAGGAAACCTATATAGTTTAATCAATAGGTAGTTCACTGAGCACGAGATTAATGAAACAGGAGTGATCACCATGCTAAACCTGACAGATAATGATTTTCACCGCCTATACAATTATATCAAACAAAATTATGGCATTGATTTAAGCAAAAAGAAACAATTGATTGTAAGCCGTCTTTCCAATACTTTGTCAGCTCAAGGGTACAAAGATTTTTCTGATTATGTAGATGCAATCCTATCTGGTCGTGACCCTGAGATGGTTACTACCATGTTAAATAAGCTTACTACCAATTATACATATTTTCTCAGAGAAGAAGACCACTTCAAATATCTTTGGAATGTGGTTCTTCCTGACCTTGAAAAAAAACATGCTAGAGATAAGGTTCTGTGTATATGGAGTGCAGGTTGTTCCTCTGGAGAAGAGCCTTATACGATTTCTATGTATTTGAAAGAATATTTCGGTGCTAAGGCTTCCTTATGGGATACCAGGGTTTTGGCAACGGACATTTCTCAGAAAATTCTAAACACAGCTATAGCTGCTTCCTATGAGGAAGAGGGGCTAGCTTCCCTTCCAGCATCTTGGAAGCAGAAATATTTCGTAAAAGATGATAAAAACAAATTTACTGTGGCTCCTGCCATTAAACAGAATGTAATTTTCCGTACCTTTAACCTAATGGAGCCCATCCAGTTCAAAAGAAAGTTCGATTTAATTTTCTGCCGAAATGTAATGATTTATTTTGACCAGGATACCAAGGATGCCCTTGTGCGTCGTTTTTATAATGCAACGGTCCCTGGAGGTCATCTTTTCATTGGCCATTCAGAGGGAGTAACCAAAAGCACCTGCCCTTATGATTATATCCAACCGGCTATCTATCGGAAAAAAGGCAGGTAAAAGAGACTGGTAAAGAAAGAAGGTTAATTTATGCAACAGAAAATCCGTGTCATGGTGGTAGACGATTCTCTGGTATTCAGAACCTGGCTAATACAGAGTCTGGCAGCTGACCCCCGCTTTGATGTGGTAGGATATGCGGTCAATGCTATTGACGCTAAGAATAAACTTCCTCTTTTAAAGCCGGACATCATGACTTTAGATATTGAGATGCCAGGCATGAGTGGACTGGATTTTTTAAAAGAGGTTCTTCCCTCCCATCCGGTTCCTGTAATTTTAGTATCTTCTCTTAATATGAGAGTTTTCGATGCACTTGCAGCAGGAGCTGTAGATTTTGTACGCAAACCAGAGGAAGGTCAAAAAGAAGCTTTTTTAAAGACTTTAAAGGCTAAATTAGCCATGGGTTCAAGTGCCCATGTGCGCTTGCCTCAGTCCTCTTCTGTTCTCAAGACTACTGCTTCCTTTTCACGTTCCATTAATGCTCCAACGATGAAATCTGGAATAGACCTTATTGCCATTGGTGCTTCTACTGGAGGAACGGAAGCAATTCTTGAAGTAGTAAAACAATTTCCTACGAAAATGCCAGGCATCGTAGTAACTCAACATATGCCTGCTGGTTTTACTTCTATGTATGCTGAGCGCTTAAACCGAATTTGTAAGCTTCAGGTAAAAGAGGCACAACATGGAGATAGAGTTCAACCTGGTCTGATTCTTCTTGCTCCAGGAGGACTCCAAATGCGAGTAGTGCGAATGGGAAGTGGATACAGTGTCAGTTGTACTGACGAAGCTAAGGTCAGTGGCCACAAGCCTTCTGTAGATGTCCTGTTTAATTCTGTTGCATCGATTGCAAAGAATCATGCTATTGGAATCATTCTTACAGGTATGGGTGCTGACGGAGCTGCTGGTATGTTGCGTATGAGAAAAGCTGGAGCCTATACTATTGGTCAGGATAAAGAAAGCTGTGTAGTATATGGAATGCCAATGGAAGCCTATAAGATTGGTGCTGTATGTACCCAAGCTTCCTTAAATAATATCCCACAAGTTGTAATGGCACAGTTAGCGAAATCATAGCAGCTTAAGTAATTTGAACTTCTATTAAATCATTATAATATCTTGAAAGGTTACTATGTCCACAAAAATGAACATAGAGGGACATAAAAAGGCAGATAGCCAAAAAGGTCACTCTCGCCAAAAAGATATGTCAAAAACCCAGAGAACCAAAAGACAGAGACCCTCTGTCCCGCCCTCTGGGTCTAAAATAGCCTCCCACAAGGAGAATCAGCCTAAGAAGCTGAAAAAATTAAAACAAAAAAAGAGCAAGGCGGAAATACTTGTAACAGGCGGAATTTTGGCTGCAACCTCAGCCATAACTGTCAGCCTGTTTGTTTATTTTCGTCCTTTTTCTGGTCAAGATGTGATTTGGGCTGCTAAGAGTCTTTATTCCTATACGACAGAACGAATTGCCGATACTGCTGATTGGCTGGGAGATATGACTGACCGAGTTGCTGGACAACTCTCCAATATCGCTGACCAGATTACCAAATTGACAAAATCCGACACTTCACCTACAGAATCACTTGTATCAGAAACCAGCGATAACCTCTCTTTATCTGAGTCAGATAATTCTGAAACAAAACAAGAGTTTTCTTCTATGGAGCGTACATCACAATTAGGGGACATCTCGAATATGACTGCAGAACCTGTCTTCCCTGCTCAGGAAGCTATCTATACCTGTATGCTGGATACTGCTGCTGGCCCCCTGTTTTACTATAATCAGGGTGATCTTCGCTGGAAGGACTATCTCTATGGCGGCGCTGACCGCATTGCAAAATATGGATGTGGCCCTGTATGTGTAGCTATGATTATCAACAGTCTTACTCCCAATCCTGTGAGTCCGATAGAGATGGCAGACTGGTCTGCTGAAAATGGCTGCTATGCCCCCCAAGGTGGCTCCTATCACAATTTGATTCCCAAAAGTTTGACTGCTTTTGGTTTAGAGGTAGAAAGTGTCACCGAACGCACTGCAGAACATGTCAGGGAGCTGCTAAATACCGGACATATTCTTGTGGCATTGATGGGAAAGGGAACCTTGACACAAAATGGACATTTTATTATTATTGTCCAAATCTGTGACAATGGCAATGTATACATCGCTGACCCCGCCAGCTATGAGAATAGTACAAAGGAATGGGATTTGCAGTTATTGATAGATGAATTAAAAAGAAGCTATGACAGTGGGGGGCCGTTGTGGGCGGTTAGGAGAGGGGAGGTCAATCCATCATAAGTTCAACAAAGATTATTTTCCTCTTTGATAGCTTTTAAAATCCAATCTGTACAATTACTCCATGTAAAATTTTCTGCAACTTTTTTATATCCATTTTCAATAATTTTTTCTGCTAGGCTTGTATCTTCCAGAAGCCTTTTGGCAATAATTGGAAGCTGTTCCAAATATTTTAGGCTATATAGAGCAATGTCCACTCCGTCTGTAAAGTTATTATCAATCCATGCACTAGAATCCGTAAGTGATACAGATTGTTGAAGAAATGCATTAAAAATTCGATCGTGCGTTCCATACTTAAATCCTGGCATAACATTTAGGTTGATTTTAGCATTTCTCATATAAGGCAAGGTTTCTTTGTAAGAAATTCTATCATTAATTCGGTGGATATTAGACATTCCCGATGCTGGATGATTTTCCCATCCTCTTCCTAAAAGATATAAGTTTAAACCTGCCTTTGCCAGAACAGATATCACCTGTTCTCTCCAATACATACGAATCGCCCAATCTATATGCTCTGCAAGACGCAATATACTTTTTAATCCATTTTCAGTAACTGACCATTGAAGCTCACCTAATGTATGGATAACTCCCTGCCAAACGGAAAGACTGCTGTCTTTTACAAGATTTTCAAACAATATCTGATATAAATAATATAGCTTGCTATCTTTCGGACATACTGTTTTTATCTCTTCTAACTTGTCCTGATAACAATAATAAGTACCACAAAACAGAATATCATAAATTCTTTCTTCATAAACATAGGGTAATACTTTTATATTCTCTTTTTGTACATTTAATATATCCTTTTCTTTAACTATGTTCGGCATAACACCTACATGAGGCATAAAATCTACTTTTATCTGTCCAAAATATTGCTTTACATATTCTACATGCTCCCAATCACAACAGAACAAATGATATTTCTTGGGAGGATTTAGAAAGACAGGATGAAATCTCAAAGGTGGATCCATAAAGATATCAATCACTGTCGTTCCAAGTACATTCCATATCTCAGTCCATACATTATTTATCTCATTTCTTATAGCAAATGCATCAAAACAGATAACTGCATCTACCCCTGATAAAATAAATCCTTCAAAACTAGAAAATGAATGGATGGCTGATTCTGGTGGATTCCTTAAATCCAAAATAAAAGTTTCATGTCCCCTTTGTTTCAATTCTTTATCCAAACAGTCGGAAAAAAAATTAAAGGAGTCCACACCACAGTAAAATAAAACTATTCTCATGTTCTTATATCCTTTTTCAAAAATATTCAAAACTAATGTATTAAGCTATCTTTGCTCTTTCTGCTGATAATAGATTCCACATCAAACAAGGCTATGTAATAATACTTTGCAGTACTAACAGGGTTATTTTTAACAATCTATTAAGTAAGTTTTTTACAGAATTAATGTGATTATCTGGAATAAAATAACCTTTGGACAAGACATATTCAAATAACCCTCAATAATGTTGCCATACTCCTTAACTATTCGAGGATAATTCGTACAGGTTCTACATAAATACTGAGCCCCCAATTTTGTAACTATGTATCTTTATCCATAATAGTTTCCTAACCAACACAACAAGTGTTAGAGCAAGAATCTACAATACACTGAAAATCGTTATAAATCTATTATTAAATAATTCATCATAATCTCCATTCTTCTATTGATAATAATTAATATAAAAAATTATATTTTTTGATTAAAATAATTTGGAGTTTTATTCTTTTCTAAAAGCATTATCTACGGCTACTAGCTCTTCACAAGTAAATAATTTTCGAATTATCAGGACTAAATCTTCCCATCCTGCTGCTATTGCTGCTCTCAGAACAAAAAGTTTATCTTTCATTTTGCAAAAATCATAAAAAGTATTTCCTAGATATTCTGCTATCTGTTGGGCTCCTTCTTGCCTCATAGAAACAGTCTGAGGATCTGCTAAAAAACTTCGAAGTAGTACCAGCAAGGTACTCATAAGATACGGATTTTCTTTTAAGAGCACTGCAGTAAGCCGAACAGAATCTGCTATATTTCCATTATTATAGTAACATATAGCCAGCATTTCATAAGCTTTCTGGATATTTCCTGATATAATTCCAGACTTACAGGTATTTCCATAAGTCCCTAATAACTTCAAAGCTCTTTCTAAATGTTTTATCGAATTAGTCCAATTTTGAGAATCTGCAAAATATTCTGCCATCTTATAATCATAATCTGCTTCTTCTGGCCAGCCTTGTATAGCTTGTTTGTAAACTTCTTGTACAGCCGGTTCGTCGGAAGTTTTCATTACAGTAGATAATAGTTTCAATAGAACAATAGAAGATGTCACATTATAAACTCCCTTTTCTTTTTCTGGCATAAGGACAACAGCTTTTCGGAAACTCTTCTCCGCTTCCTTCCACCCCTCCCTCTTTAAATATTCAACTCCTAGATATCCCCACAATTTATAATCATCTGGATTTTTTTCTAATTCTAGCAAAAGTAGTCTCTCATTTCTCCCGTTCTTCTTTTTTCTCTCCTGATTTCCATAGCCTGTATGAAAAATAGTCAACTCTTTTGTCAAATCTGCTGCCTGAAGCATACTACCATCTGGTAATGTCAAAGACTCATGAATTTTTCCTTCATATCTGAGATAACTCCGAAAAATTCTGCTATGAGAATCTATACTTAATACATTTCCTTCATCATTTAAATTCACAAAAGCAGTAATAATCATATCAGTTTTTGTATTATGTAACTGTTGAACAAATTCTATCAGTTTTTCTCCTTGCTGGCTATCCATATATTCATCTGCATCTAAAAATGCAATCCAATCATATCTTGCTTTTTCAATAGCATAATTTTTAGCAGCAGCAAAATCATCATCCCATGGAAATTCGTACACTATGGCTCCCATCTGCTTAGCAAGTTCTATTGTTCTGTCAGTAGATCCGGTATCTATCACAATTTGTTCTGCCATAATCTTCTTTCCCCAAGAAAGAGCCTTTATTATATTCTCTTCTTCATTTTTTACAATCATACATTGAGAAATATTTGCTCTATCCACTTTTTTCCCCTTCCTTCATATTTCTTTTTAAAAATCAAGCATTTCTTTTATCCGATGACGATAAGTATGCTCTTTTGCAACCTTATTATGACCACTTTTTGCAATAGCTTTTCTTTCTTCCTCATGACTTAAATAATAACCTATCTTCTGTAGCAAATCCTCTTTGCTTTCATAATACACAAAATCTTCCCCTGGTATAAACATATCCAGAAAGCCTGACTGAAAATTACTTAGCAGAAATCCTCCGCATCCCATGATATCAAATGCACGGAGGGGAACTCCTCCTTTCATTCCTCTACGACTGATATTCAAATTGATCTTACTCTGTTTAAATACCAAAGGCATCTCTTTTTCATAGCTGACAGATCCATGATTTCTCAAATTAGGAAGTGTGAAATCTTTACAATAGGTAAAAAAGTCAACCCCCCCATAGCTACCTCCAACAGCATCCAAAAGATCAATGCGTTCAACTGTAGTGATCCAGCGGTTGATAACATGTTGTGCATAAAAATACTCTTCAGACTCTATACTTCCAATCTCCCTCATCATAGGATATGCTTTACATAAATCATGGATAATTGGCCCAAGAACTTCTTCCATAAAATCATATCCTTGAATTCTCATCTGAGCAGCTACAAGACCATCCAAATATCCTTTTGCATAATCTGGCAGAGCATCTGACATCTTAGTAAAAGGTTGGTCCATTTCAAGATAAAGAGAACCTACAAATGAAACATCATAGGAAAAATCCGGTCCTGCCTGAATGGAATCTAACCTTTCTATATTCGCAGCCATAGGCAAATAGTGTACTGTGGAAATCCCTGCATTATGAAATTCTAAATATAATTCCTTATCAAAAACATAAATAATATTACAGGGATTTACAACTGTCTGAGAATAAATACGACGAAACGGGCTGTCATAAATCAAAGAAACATATCGGATCTTTTGTCTATTACAAAAATTAGAAATAGCCGGATAATAGTTTACAGTAAAAACAATATCCGGCTTCTTACTATATATTACTTCAGTTAACCTCCTCTCAACTTCTGGAAGTTCCTGATAAGTCTGCTTTTCAATAGATACAGGAGCATAAATCAAACAATGCCCTTCCTGAATAAATGCATCTTCCAGATCTGCTCTTCCAATGCTCTCCCATTGTATAAATAATATTTTCATTCTTTTGTTATCCGTCCTTTTTGAAAATAGTTTAATCATAAGCAATTTTCCAATTGATATTAATTTTCCTATAACTTCAGACGCACTTTCTCATTATCATCAAACAGATATTGTATTGCAAAATCTGCAAATTTTCCTACTTCCGCTAATCTGGCAGTCTTCACTAGAAATAACTTATCTTTTAATTGAGAAAAGTCATACATTTTAGATAAAATCTCTATTACTGCTATATTAATTTCTTCAGAAGTTTCCTTCTGATTTAGAGTCAATACCTTAAGTACTTTAGAGAGCACAGCCATTCCATATTTGTCATACTTTAAATATATCACTCCATAAGTAAGACATTTTTCAATTTGACCTGACTCATAACAACATTTTACAAGAAGATCATATGCCGCCAACAAATTAGCTGATAAAACTAGAGCTTTATTACTACATCCATAAATATCTAGCTTTTTTATACCAGATTCCAGATAAAAAGCTGCCTTTTCTGCTTGTCCTCGAATTGCAAAGAATTTTCCTACTTCATAATCTAAGTCTGCTTCCTGTGGAAACAAGTTTACTGCTTTTTGATATATTTTTTCTACTTCATTCCATGACACATCTTCCTTTTCACCAAGAAGCATTAAAAGTCGTGTAAAAGTCACTGCACTTCTCTGATCATAGTAGCTTAGTTGTGATGGCATATGCTCTATGGAACGAAAATACCATTGCTTTGCCTCTTCGTTATTACCATCTGTCAGACACTCATCTCCCATATATCCCATCATCTCATAGTCTTTTGGGTTTTCTTTTAACTCTTCTTGAATCAATCTTCGGTTTCTTCCACTTCTCTTTTTCCCTGCCTGATTCTCTGCTTGATATCCAGTATGGAAAATTGATAATTCATTCACCACATCTCCTAATCTAAGTTCTCTGCCACTGACAGATTCTAATTGTTCATGAATCCTTCTTCGATATCGAATATCTGGGTCATTCCGAAAGAATCGAACTTGTGTACCAGAAGAAAATATCTGTCCTTTATCATCTATCTGCTGCCACCCAGTAGATAGGCCATCCATATTTCTTCTTTCTAATTCCTCTATGATATTTGGAAGCTTCTGTACATCTGACAAAACCATATACTCATCTGCATCTAGCAATGCAATCCAATCCCCACTGCACTTTTCAATAGCATAATTTTTAGCTGCGGAAAAATCATCTGTCCATAAATAATGATAAACTTTAGCTCCCATCTCACAAGCTAATTCCACAGTTCGATCTGTTGAGCCTGTGTCCACCACCACTTGTTCCCACATCACTTCTTTTCCCCAGAGCAAAGCCCTTTTTATATTTTTTTCTTCGTTTTTTACAATCATGCATTGAGAGATACGGATAGTTTTATCTTTTTTCAATCCAAATCCCCCCTTTCTGTAATTTCTTTAATAACAAAAAGCCATTTCTTAGCTTTTCGCTATGAAAATGGCTTTTTATTACAGGCCCTATGATACTTATACCTCGGCTAAGCCGAGAAGTAACTATTATCCTAACAGGCTTAAGATACTCTGAGGTACAGAGTTGGACTGTGCCAACATGGACTGAGAAGCCTGCAGAAGAATATTATTCTTTGTAAATGCTGTAATCTCATCTGCCATATCAGTGTCACGGATACGGCTCTCTGCTGCTGTAATATTCTCAGAACTTACCTTCAGGTTGTTAACAGTATGCTCAAGTCTGTTCTGAGCAGCACCAAGTGTAGCACGATAGGAAGAAACTTTATCGATTGCAGTTTTGATTGTATCAATTGCCTTATTAGCTCCTGCACGATCTTTTACATCAATAGACTTTACACCAATGCTGGTTGAGGTCATATTACTTGCATTTAACAGCAAAGTTTCACCTGAACTTGGTCCAATCTGGAATGTCATATTGCCGGTTCCCTTTGCAGCAATTGGCTTAATACCATTAAAGTCTGTATTATCTGCAATACGGTCAATCTCTTTAAGAAGATCCTGAACTTCCTGATCCAAGTTACCCCTTGCTACGGTATTATAAGTACCATTCGCAGACTGAGAAGCCAATGTGGTAAGACGCTGAAGCATAGAATGAGTTTCTGTCAAAGCACCTTCAACTGTCTGAATCAAACCGATAGCATCCTGTGCGTTCTTAGTTGCCTGATTCAGACCATTGATCTGAGATCTCATCTTCTCGGAAATAGCAAGACCAGCAGCGTCATCACCAGCACGGTTAATTCTGTAACCAGAAGACAATTTCTCTAAGTTCTTGTTCAAGCCACTTTGGTTAACACCTAAGTTTCTGTATGAGTTGATTGCCGCTATGTTATGTTGAATAATCATAAAATGTTCCTCCTGAATTTAATATTGCTTATCCTTAAGAACCTCCCTGTCCCTAAGTTATTTTCCGAAGAGGGCCCTACTTCGGAAAAGGTCTGTAAAGCTCTATGGAAACTTACCTTACATTCTTAATTATCGTCAATATCTGGTAAAACTTAAGAAGATTTATAAATTTTTCTATAATACTTTTTGTCTCGATAGTTTCACTACTGAAGAAGTCTCATCACCATCTCAGGAATAGAATTTGCCTGTGCACACATAGCATTGCCTGCTTGATACATAATATTATCTCTAGTATAAGAAGTGAATTCATCTGCTATATCAGTATCTCTGATACGGCTCTCAGCACTGGTCATATTCTCTGTTGTAACACTTAAATTTTGAATCGTATGTTCAAGATGATTCTGAGAAGCACCAAATCCGGCTCGAATATCTGATATTGCTTCAATAGCAACTTCAATCTTGTCTATAGCAGCATTGGCCTCTTTTAAATTTGTAATATTAAGTCCTGCAAGATCCAATCCCTGTGTACTCATGCAGTATCGTGGAACATCTAAAGTTTCTGGCATACTATGGCCAATTTGGAGGGTAATACCTTGATCTCCCTGCTGAGCTATTTTCGGTAATGGGGGAGTCGCTGGACTCTCACCATCAAATAAAGAAATTTCATCAAAATTTGTAGTTTCTCCAATCCGATCAATTTCCTGCAAAAGATCTTGAACCTCCTGATCAAGATTTTCTCGAGCTATTGTAGTGTAAGTACCATTAGCAGATTGAGCAGCCAAGGTTTTCATCCTTCCCAGCATAGAATGTACCTCCATCAATGCTCCATCACCTGTCTGAGTCAGTCCAATACCATCATTCGAATTTCTTATAGCTTGATCTAATCCACGAATCTGCCATCTCATCAATTCTGAAATAGCTAATCCGGCAGCATCATCACCAGCACGGTTAATCCGATAACCAGAAGAAAGCTTTTCCAGGGATTTTTTCATCTTTCCTTCAGTAATACTCTTATTCCTAGAGGAATTAATCCCTGCCACATTAGTTTGTATAATCATATCCGCAACCACCTTCCATTGTTACGTTATGGCATTCAACCCTTCTCAAATTTATTCAGAGGTCTGCCGTCAATTTTTATCTTTCATTCTTGTTTCTAATTACTATATCGGCAAATTCATCTAATTCATAAGAAAAATATAGAGGTTTCGCAGAATTTTCGCAGTACTTTCTTCCTTCTAATACTTAAAAAACTTCTCCACACAAAATAAAAAAGAAACTATAATACATTTTTATAGATGTACTTTATCAATAAAAAACCTTCTTGCTAATAGTATATTCTAACAAGAAGGTTATCTTAAACAAATTTTAGTGATATCAGATTATGTATTTTCTATTACTTTCAGCCTCTTCTCAGCCGGTTTATAGTTTGACTTTGCTGCCAATCTATAATATTTCGCAGCCAATTCCATCTGACCTGACACTTCATACCAAGCTCCTAAGTTGTAAGCAGCCTTAAAAGACCCTGTTCCAACAACTCCACCCAGCTCTGGATGCTCTCCAATACTTAAACACTTTAAATAACTTTGTTCAATATTAGGAAGCAGGCTGATATAGCGTTCTACATTTGACAAAACCCGTTTCATATAAAAGATACCACACACAAAGCAGAAGTCTGACCAGTTCCCCATATTTTTGTCTTCGCGATTTATAATCTCTGCTGCTTCATCTAAACATTCTATGGTTCCTATATCCAACAAAGTATAAAGATATAAAACCACTCCACCTGCTCGGTAAGATTCATATCTCCCAACAAGGTCATAGAACCTACGGAAATGAAATAGACTTTCTTCTAATCTTTTTAAGTTTCTAAAGGTTGATGCAAGCTGAAATTGATAATACTGGTCGCGAGGATTATCCTCCACTATCTTCAAAAGGTAAGGCAGATTTCGTTCTCCCTTATCTTCATATAGATATCCATCATGGTCAGCAGCTAGAGGAACTGGACAACACTCATACATTCCATCTGGCTGTTCATGAATGATGCCTACATATCGGACTCCTCTTGGCAGTAGTCTTGGAAGAATAGAAGTGCTTTGGCTAATACCTTCGTCATCCCGATAGGAATCATACCTAGTGATTCCGCCAAAACACATATTAGTTTTTACATTTAAGATATTCTCTAACAGTTTTCTGCGACAGGGTCTTAGATATTCGTCTGCATCTAGCACCAAATTCCAATCTGCATCCGAATGGTCCAAGGCAAAATTACGGGCGGCAGAGAAATCGTTCACCCATGGGAAATCCAAAACTGTGGCTCCCATTTCTCTTGCAATCTCTGCCGTCCTATCTGTAGACCCTGTGTCTGCTATGATGATTTCGTCAACCAGAGGTTTTGCTGCCTCTAAGCACTTTTTTAAACATCGTTCCTCATTTTTTACAATCATTACCAGATTGATTTTCACTCTGCTATCCCTTCTGTCCGGCCTTCCTTTTCCAACTGCTTGATGTATACAAATTTTCGTATGATTGCCTCTGCTTCCATAGACAAGTCTACAAACTGGCAACCATATGCATATCCTTTTCCTGCTGCCCCTTTTGCCCGAAGGATCTGTGCCTTTATCTGGCAAACAGTATTCGTATTCTCAAACCGATGGACAAACGCAATAATAGTGCCACGCTTGATAGGCTGAGAGGCTACTACAAGGATACCACCTGCACTGATATTTTTGATAATACCAGCAAAGCTTTTTCCATTGTCTAAACGGAACTGTTTGGAAATTTCTACTTCCATACGAAGATCCTTCTGCCTTTGGACTAGTTCCTTAATTTCTCGAATAGTACAATCTGCTATCCATGGTTCTATACTGTTAGCCTGGGGATTTTTCTTGATAGCTACATCACATACACTCCTGACTAACCCTAATTGAGAATCGTAAAAATCCACATAAGTCCGAAGCTTCATAGCACTCATATTAGGATTTTTAAAAAATAAAGTGATGGTTCCTTTATCCTTATTGAGTGATACTTTTGCTTTAGTAAAAGGTTTATTGTCTGACCCATATACCAAACAATTATCACAGTCTTTTAACTTCATAATGTATGCCAAACCTCCTTAAATGCCTCTGTTCATTATGAAAAATTTGCCTATTTAACTTAAATTGTCAAAGAGCCCACCTCTCTGCTGGCATTCATCATCATCTGCAGACGCAAAATTTGTATCAAATTGGCAAAACTTTCCTTGTCAATAGAAATAGTATCTCCGTCTTCGTCTGCTGTTGCAGCACCTAGCAACATACTTAAAGCGTTAGTACCTGAACCATAATAACTTCCCAATCCTCCAGTACCAAAGCCATAAAGCCCTGATAGTCCTGCTGACTGGGAAGAATCATTGGACATTAAGCTGTATAGGCTGTTATCTGTACTTACCATTTTTCCAGAGGAAATGGGAGAGCCATTTAAGTAAGAAGTAACTGTCTTTACATAATTCTGTGTCTCTTTGTAAGGAGGTATCCCACCATACTTTTGAACACTGTTAGGGCCTGCATTATAAGCTGCTAAGGCTAAACTCACATTTCCGCCAAAGCGTTCTAAATTCTCTTTTAAATATTTAGCCCCACCCATAATATTCTGTCTTGCATCATATGGGTCCATAACTCCCAATGCTTTAGCTGTGGCAGGCATAAGCTGCATAACTCCAATGGCTCCTGCTTTGGAAACCGCTTTAGAATTAAAATTTGATTCTGCCTTTGCAACAGCTTTTAGCAAGTTTGATGAAATACCATATACCGATGCTGCCTCTTCAAATATAGAATCCATGCTCTCTGAACCTAAACTGGTTTGATTCATGCTTTTTAATACTGTCTGAAAAGCATCATTGGTTTTTTCAGTTCGAGAGCCTGATATGCTTGAGGCATTGATTCCATCTAGACTAATTGCTGATGTTGATAATCCCATGACTACTTACCATTCCTTTCTTTTCAATCTCCCTTATTGGTATAACGCTCCGTTGGACCCAATATGCCATCCATCAATCATAGTATTTACTGCCATGGTTCCATCATTGTAAAAATAATACCATGCTCCGGAAATTTGAACCCACCCCTGCATCATAGCACCATCTGGATTTTGTCCTAGATAGTACCACTTACCATCAAGATGAACCCAGCCTCTTTGCATCTTGCCATCTGTTCCGAGATAATACCATCTTCCATTGACAAATATCCAGCCTCTCTGCATATATCCAGAGCCGTCCATATAATACCAATCTAGGGGACCTGGCTGAACCCAGCCTGTAAGCATCTCGCCGCTATCCGACAGAAAGAACCAGTTATTCCCTGATGGATTTACCCAACCTGTCTTCATGACGCCTCTGCT
>DEPC01000181.1 GCA_002358555.1 Hungatella sp. UBA3402
CGATCCTTCTGAAAAATATGTCCATTTTCTCCTGTTTGGTCTTCATATAAAATGCATCATATTGTTGTGGGGTAACCTCAATGGGAACCCGTTCTACAATGGTCAATCCAAAATCTCCAAGTCCATAAACCTTATCTGGATTATTGGTCAAAAGCCTAAGAGATTTTACTCCAAGGTCTGCCAAAATCTGAGCTCCTACCCAATATTCTCTTAGGTCTGGAGCAAAGCCTAGCTGGAGGTTGGCTTCCACAGTATCCATTCCTTTTTCCTGAAGCTCATAGGCCTTTAATTTGTTAATCAGCCCAATTCCTCTGCCCTCCTGCCGCATATACAGTATAATTCCTCGCCCCTTTTCTTCGACTCTCTGCATAGCTGTCTGAAGCTGGTTCCCACAATCACATCGCAGAGAACCAAAGGTATCTCCAGTAAGACATTCTGAATGAACCCGACATAGGATATTCTCCCCATCTCCAATCTCTCCTTTTACAAGGGCAACATGATGTTCCCCAGTGATATCATTGATATAGCCATATAATCGGAAATGTCCATATTTTGTAGGCATATCGGCACAGGCCTCGCGAACCACATGTTTTTCATGAATTCGGCAATAATTCTGCAAATCCTTTATCGTAATAAACTTTAATTCATATTTTTTTGCCATCTTCCAAAGATTTGGTGTTTGCATCATGGTTCCATCATCTTCCATAATCTCACAACACACACCACATTCCTTTAATCCGGCAAGTCTCATTAAATCCACAGTTGCCTCAGTATGACCATTCCTTACCAACACCCCTCCTGGTCTTGCAATCAAGGGAAATACATGGCCTGGTCTTCGCAAATCTTCTGGCCTGGTAGTTTCATCAACGCATTTCATCATGGTGTATGAGCGTTCTGCAGCTGAAATTCCAGTATCTGTATCTCTATGGTCAATGGACACTGTAAATGCAGTACAATGGTTGTCTGTGTTCTCTGCTACCATTGGTGGAAGTCCTAGTTTTGCGGCCAGGGAAGTTCCCATAGGCGTGCAGATTAACCCCTTGCCATGACATGCCATAAAATTGATATTGTCCTGTGTGGCAAATTCTGCTGCACAGATTAGGTCTCCTTCATTTTCTCGGTCAGGGTCATCTGTAACCAAAATAATCTTTCCTGCTCTTAAATCTTCTAATGCCTCTGGAATAGTATTGTAAGGGTATGTTTTTCCCGTCTGATAGGATTTCTCTGGCTGACCAAAAGTTTTCGATTGAAATTTTGTACTCATCATCATTTTCCTTTCTTACTCTATTTTTTCTGTGATTATAAATCTTACACTTAACTGAAATTGTCATGATTGGTTGATAGTTGTATCATGCTTCACAAATATTCTTTTAAAAATTCCATAGTCAATCCTTTGGATTCAGATTGAGAATCTCTTTTAAAATGTCTCTGAAAATCTGTGCTTGAATTCTGAGCCTGTATCATAAAATCCGAATTTTCTTTTTTTCCAATATGGAAGAATTGTACTATATATTTTCCTATCATATCATTTTCCAGATTTACTATATCTCCTGGCCGTTTTCTCAATAAGGTCGTCTCCTGCCCAGTATGTGGTATCACAGATACACAAAAATAATCCCTTCCTACCCCTGCCACAGTTAAGCTAATTCCATCAATACATACAGAGCCTTTTTCTATAATCAGGGACAAAATCTGGGGTTCTGTCTCAATCGTAACCCATACTGCATTTTCCTCTTTTTTATAGTCTTTTATCACACCAGTCCCGTCAATATGGCCAGAAACCAGATGACCCCCGAATCTCCCATCTGCTGCCATAGCCCGTTCTAAATTTACATCATCTCCAATATGCAGCTTTCCGAGATTGCTACGCCGAACAGTTTCTGCCATGACATCCGCTATAAATCCATCTCTTTGAAGAGAGATTACTGTCAGACAGACTCCATTAACTGCAATACTGTCCCCAATTTTGCTTCCCTCCAATACTTTTTTAGCTCCTATCGCAATCCTTCCAGAACTTCCATTTAAAGATATAGAACGGATTTTTCCCAGTTCTTCTATGATTCCTGTAAACATATAAACTCCTTTTTATCTAATTTTCCAAGGTAAGTCAAAATCTCTCAGCATAGAGCATTCAAATAGCTTCAGAAAATACATACTCTAGCAATACATCGTCCCCAATCTTGGAAATATCTTTTAGCTTCATATTTGCGGCCTTCCCTACAGATTCTATACCAATTCCCTCTACAGGACCTTTTGCATTTGCTCCGCCAAATATCTTTGGTCCAAGAAATACCTTTACTTCTTGCACAATTCCGGCCCGTAGGGCATTATCATTCAATTCTGCTCCCCCTTCTAACAGAATACTGTCGATTCCTTGCTCTCCTAAGTATTCCATCAACCTTTTTAAATCCACTCGTCCTTGATTATCTGGTATAGAAATCACCTGAATCCCCGCTTTGCAAAGACGCTCCATTTTTTCTTTTTCCTCTTGTCCTTGACCCCCGCAGGCAATGATAGTTTTATACTTTTGAGCTGTTTTGACAATTCTACTATCCCCAGGAATCCTAAGATAGCTGTCACAGATAATACGCACTGGACTTTTCCTTCCCTCCAAACGCACATTTAACATGGGGTCATCTGCCAAGACAGTTCCAATTCCTGCCATAATGCCCATATAAGAATGGCGCATTTCATGAACAGCCTCTCTCGCTTTTTCTCCAGTAATCCAACGTGAATCTCCAGTTTTTGTAGCAATTTTGCCGTCTATGGTCATAGCATATTTCATAACCACATAGGGAGTTTTTTTCGTAATATAGTGAAAAAATACAGGATTTAATTTGTCACATTCCTCTTTCATAAAATCTTCTTGTACCTTCACCCCTGCCTGTCGCAAAATTTTCACTCCCTTTCCTGCTACTTTAGGGTTGGGGTCTCTTGATCCAATTACTATTCTGGCAATCTTTTGCTCTAGGATTGCTTGAGTACAGGGAGGAGTCTTTCCATAGTGGCAACAAGGCTCCAATGTTACATATATGGTTGCACCCTCCGCACTTTCTGTAAGAGATGCAATCGCATTGCGCTCTGCGTGAAGCTCTCCATATCTGGCATGAAATCCTTCTCCTATTATTTTTCCATCTTTTACAATCACTGCTCCGACCATAGGATTGGGATTGACCCAACCTCTACCTTTTTGGGCTAATTCAATCGCCCTCCTCATATAATCCTCATTGGTCACAGATGTCTTTCCTCCTCATTCTAAAAGTAAGTAGCGAACTGTCATTGGTAGATTTATCTGAATATTCTGATAATTTATTTCTTCACAGTATTTGTAAATACTCAGGCAAGGCAGAACAAAGAGTCTGTCTCGCCGGACTCTCGCACCGAAGCGCGGTTGCGGCGGCTGCCATTTTCCTTATGCGTGCAGTGCACATTTCCCTGAGAATTTTTGCTTGATAGGACACAACTTTCTATAAAGTAAAAGCCCCTGTCGGATTACTCCTCAGGGGCTTTTTAAATTGTTTTGTCATCTGCTATTGCAAGGCTGGTGTTTTTTATTCTTATTATTTTTCACACTTTTTATGCAATTATAATCAAAAAGCTCTGAAACAGGAATTCCTATCTCAGAGCTTACCATTGATTTCATGACAAATCATTGCTGATATCTCAATTTCTTCTTTCATCCAGACTGTACTGTCGGCTTCGGAATCTCACCGAATCATGCCTTTCGGCTCGCGGGCTTTACCGCCGGTAGGGACTTGCACCCTGCCCTGAAGAATCATTCAATTTTTATGTTGATATTATATAGCGCTTGCTTTTGGTTGTCAAGATTAAATTAACTTGTTGTGCTAGTTAAAATTTGTAGACAGAAGTAACGTAGAAAAGAAGGTTCCCCGCTGGTCGCTCTGATAACGGTTTTATATAGCACAAATCCATCCAATTATCACGCCTTAGTATCAATAGATGTAATATTGGTTGAATTGCCAACTATAATGTCTTTGTTTGCAATCATATTTAATAAGCTATTTACATCACTTGAAATAATCCTCTTCTCCTTCAAATTTTTCGTTCTTACTTCTTTGTCCTGTTTCCTTTCTTTATTTTCTTCCAGCATTTTGTCCTGTTTCTCTCTGCGTTCCTTATTTTTCTCCCTTACTTCTTCCAATAATTTTTTTGCTTCATCTGTTCCTGGGTCTGCTTCAAATACGCCACAAACAATGGTACTCATACTGTCATAACCGTCAAAAGAAACTTCGCAACTTATAATCCGTGAACCGCGCTGGGCTGCATTTTCATATATCTTATCCATTACATCTGGCATTAGGCTCAAGTTATATTCTAACCACTCCGCAGTTTTTTCATCACTTGCCGCTTTTGCCAACAGATTAGGATTGATTACTATGGAACTGCCATTTGCAGGCTTTAAACAGCTATATTTACTGTTTAAATATTCCGAATATTCTTTTGTGCTCTGGTACGTTTGGGCCTGTGCTGTGGAATTTGCGCTCTTTGTCGTTTTTTGCTGATATTTTGCTGATATTTCTGGCGTTTTTTGAGTTTCCTTTTCCCTGTTGAGTTCAGTATTTGAATAATTGCTGTACGAATTACTAATTTCCAATGACATAAATATCAACCTCCAAATAATTTTTTTGATTAACAATTTCTGCTTTTTTTATCGCATTTTATCGCCTTTTCATAATAGATATGGCGCGAACTACGAACTTTGGGGTGTGAAATACTTTTGATACATCATAATAGTAAGGTTAAACCTCTTTTTATCTCCCATATCGCGGATTGTGATGTCTATATCCCCCATATACTTCTTGGCACACCTTTGTATGTTTTCCATTCCCACACCATGAAGCTGCTTGTCCTCTTTGCTGCTGACAGGCAAACCCGTTTTACTGTCTATGATAAGCTCGCCGAAAAAATCATTTTCCACTTCAATAAAAAATAAATTTCCTTTCATGCAGGAGCGCAGACTGATGCTTTTGTTTCCCTCAGCCTTACTGCTTGCTTCGATTGCGTTTTCCAGTGCATTATTCAGTACAATGCCGATATCATAAACATCTATTTGCTGTTTGGCGGGACATACAAAATCTGCTTCAAAAGAAATATGCCTCTTTTTTGCTTCCTGCTTCTTTTGGTGTATGATGACATCTGTAATCGGGTTTCCTGTCCTGTATACAAAGTCCAGTCTGCTTATTGTTGTCTCCATTTTCCCAATATAATTGTCCAGTTCCTCCCTGTCCTTTCCAGAAGTTCTTCTGATAACTGCCATTATACTTTCTAAATGGCTTCTCATATCATGTCTAAGTCCTCTCATGTCCGCATAAATATCTTGAATTTCTTCAACTTCCCTCTGCATCTGTGCCATCTGATTTTCCAATATGGCGCGCTTTCGTTCTTCCTCGCCTAACTGTACCACCTTTTGCAAAAGTATGACAGAAGATATATTGACGCCCAACAGTAACAAACAGATAAGCGGCACCCAAAACATAGTTGCAGGCACTTTCTCAAACATAGTTGTTGCTATACCATTTTCCACTGATATCATCATCATTTTAAGAGTAACGGAAATGCATAGATTTGCTATGCTTGGCAGAATCAAAAAGCTGTATTCATACGTTCTTAATTGGTACTCTTTCCAAATGAATTTCTTTCCCATAACGGAAAGATATATTATGATCAGCAAAGCATATAACAAAATACCTATGATATACATGGAAAATTCTAATCCAAACTTTAAAAGTTCCGCTTGTTCCCATGTTGTCATTGTGTTTGGGTCAATAAAAAACAAAATCAGGTTACACCATATCCTAGTGGAAACACTAACCACATATTTTATGATCTCTTTTCCAGCAATGAAGCTAACCGTCACAAAAAACTGCTTGGAC
>DEPC01000149.1 GCA_002358555.1 Hungatella sp. UBA3402
TACAAATTTTAACTAGCACAATAAGTTAATTTATGGTATAATTATCTGAGCGTTAATAAAATATAACAGATACTCTGCTGAATAAAAAGAATAGTCTCTCTCACCACTTAAAAATAGTAGATTTTTGTGGATAACAGCTATACAATTATAAACAGAAAAGAGCCAAATTCGCAGAGATTAAAACATATGAAACTATTCACAGCAAAGCTATGGGGAGTTAGTCTAAGACATGAAAAATTTTGTATAAAGGAGATAAGAAATGGCATATATATGGAACAAAGATTTGGAAACAGGAAATGCAATGATTGACCAGCAGCACAAACAGCTTATTCAGTGTATCAATGATTTATTGGATGCCTGCTCTCAAGGAAAAGGGCGGGACAAAATCATTGAGACTATGGAATTCTTGCAAAGCTATACCAAAAAGCATTTTGCTGACGAAGAAGCATTGCAGAGACGTTCTGGATATCCTGATTTCACCAATCATAAAAAATATCACGAAACCTTCAAAAAGACTGTCAATGATATTATGGCAGAGATGAAAGTATCTGGCCCAACCGTTGCCCTAGTTGCCAAAGTAAATACCAGTATTGCTTCCTGGTTTGTGAATCATATTAAGACTCAAGATACCAAAGTTGCAAAGCATGTTCAATCTACTCAGTAATACCTATAAAACAAGGAACTGTCGCATTAAGCAGAATACATACAATATATAGTATATATTAGATGTTTAAAAGCTACATCTTGTATCATTTTTTCTTAATGCGACAGTCCCTCTATCATTATTCCTATTTGTTCTCCGATTGATACCGACAAAAACAGATATCATTTTCCCACCTCTCCCAGGAATAGCTTTCCCAGGGTGCTGGTATTTCTAATTTATCAATCATATGCTCCAAAACCTGAACAGGAATATGCCTTGTTCGCTTTTCATTTCTTATAAGTAGTTCTTGATAGGGAACTTCCAGATATATAATCTTGACTCTTGCCCCATAGGCTGTAAACAGATTACACAGCTTTTCTCTTATGTCTTGGATAATATTGGTTGCATTCCAAATAAAGGGTTCTTTCTTTCTCAAAAACTTCTTTGCCCTGTCTGTAGCAATATGTGCAACTTTTGACGAGTTATTTCCAGGTGCGATTTCATATTCCTCTCTGATATTATCCAAAGAGATAATTGGCATGCCTTTTCCATATGTTTCAATCCAAGTATCTTTTCCAGATAAAGGCAGTCCAGACATTAACCATACATCAAATGTTGTATCATCATATAATTCACTGCCCTGCCATAAGGAATCTTTATGAAAATACTGATATCTGGTATAGGTATTAGCAAAGGGATAGGAAGCATTTGTGATTTCTAGTTCTTTTATAGATTCCCAAAACATCTCCACATATTCATCAAGGGGTTCTGGCTCTTTACATCTCCGTCCTTTGATATCTGCCATGGAAAGTAGGTGCAAAAGCCTCATAGGTACAGTTTCTGCTGCCTTTAAAAGCTCAAAATCTGGCCGTCTTTTTTTCCAAAACCAAACGGGAAAACCATGATATCGAATCAACTTAGCTGCCAACTCTCTTTCTTGCCAAGTCAGTCCAAATCTCTCACTCTCTCTGTAAACCATAGCTCGAAATACCTTTTCCCCTATGATTGTATGATTTGGAGAAGTCCATCTTTCATCTTCCCACCTAGTACATGCTGGTTTCCCTATATCATGAAAAGCTCCTGCTAAAAACAATAATTCCTGCTCTCTAGAAGCTAGCTCTGGCCACTCTTTTAGTTTTGTTATCTCTCTACATACCAATCCTGTATGACAATAAACATCTCCTTCTGCATGATATTGTGGATTTTGTGGCACATGTTTTAGTAATTCCAATTCTGGATAATCAATGGTCAAATTTTCCAGTGAAAAATTACATTCTCGGATTTTAGCTAAGATTCCGCCTTTTTTGCTTTTTTGTATGGATTTTTTTCCAGATACTTCTCTAAAATTGTCAGACATTTCATAGTTTCCTTTCTTCACTTCTGTGTAATCAAAAATTAGATTTTTCCTACTTTCAACTTTTTAAACCATCTGCGAAATAAAACGAACCATTTACGCTGTAACTATAGTTTATCACAAAAATTGTATGATATAGTAAAAAATATGGAATCGTCTATTCATCAGAGATAATATTCATAAATAATCTGTCTTAATCAAACGGATGCCATAAAATCCCTTTTTATGATAATATCCATCATCATGAAAAATTTAGGCTACAAAAAGAAAAGGAGATATTGCATGATATCAATCCTTATTTGTGAAGATGAAGCATACTTTTTAGACCATATTGCCAAACTACTTGATGAATATTTAAAAAGTAAATAAATGGAAGCATCTATTGAGAAATTTTCTACAGGTGAAGAACTCTTAGCATCTGGCCGAAATCCAGATATTATATTGATGGATATCGAACTTCCTGGATTAGATGGAATGAAACTTGTACGACTACTTCGCGACAATGGCTGCAAGGCTCAGGTGATTTTTATAACTTCATATCGCAAATATGTATTTCAAGCTTTTGAGTTTCATCGAGTTGTTTTAATTCTTCTTCCATGGTCAAAACATGATAACCCTTTCCTTGCTTTAAATCTGCTGTAGAAGCCCCCTTATCTGCTATCCGTACTTCCCTAGTACCATCAGCATATTCCTGAACAATCTCGTCTCGAAGTTGTCCATAAGTCTCTGCTATCCTCATAGCCTTCTCTCTCCAGGAGGGTGCACAGGTATCCGCTTCTCCAAGGGCTTCTATTTCCTTAGAAAACCAAAGCGGAATTATAGTCTTAGTCAATTCTTGACATCTTCCAAGTTCTGCCAAGGAGATGGATTGGAACGTTCGGAAATATAAGTATCTTTTCTTACTTCCCTAATATGATTTGATACTTCTTCAAGTTTTTCTTTCATCAGTTTTAGCCTTTCTGCGGAATTTGAGGTACTGTCTGAACCAGTAATTTTTATCAGAAGCATCTCGTTTTGTAATTGTTGCTGTTTGATTTGTAGTTTCTTCATCTCATTGGAGCTGTCTGCTGTCTTTATATCTATCTGTTTTCCTGATTGTGCCTTGTTCTGTGACATCATAGCCAATAGATTGATATAGCCAGATTTTATTTGAATTGACATTTGATACCTTCCCCTCCTTATAAGAACATTCCACAAGTCTTATTCGCTATATCGGCTGAATCAAGTTTGAAAATAGACTGATTCCGTGAATGGTCTTTTCTGCTACGTAGACGGTTTTCCATGAAATATTAACTCCATTCTATCTTGCCTTTATCTTCTGCAACAGCTCTCATCAAAATAAGCTTGCCCCTCCTGCCAATTTATTTGCCACAATCGGACGTGCCATCCAATGACTCTCTGAATCCAGGATTGCATTTAAAAAAGTAGGTCTTACATATTTCAGTCGGTCTATCACATAGTCTTTTTCTTCCACTTTTATGTAGATTCCCTCCATAACCCCACAGAGGTCTGTCTGAAGAAGGGTTTGTTCTAAGCGTACTCTTCCTTTTTCACATTGTTCTTCCAAGCTTTTTCTTGGATTATTGGAAATGAAATGGCTGTGGCCTATGCATTTGGTAATTTCCTCCAAGCTTTCATACCTCCCTTCCTCCAAAACCAAAACAGAATGGACAAATGGTGCTAAACCAAGAATTTCTTTCCGCTTTGCTGTAGAAAAAAATTGTCTTTCTTTTTTATCAAATATATCAAATTCCATAAAGTAATGTGGCAAACGGTCATAGAACACTGTATGCTTTGCATACATCCACTCTCCATACATGATATATCTATCTCCCAAAATATCCCACAACTGGGATTGATATCCTCCTGCCCATCGTTTGAACAAATCGAATTGTTTTTCCCCATATCCTCCATTTAAAAAATGGCCTCTGCTCTGAAGATACATCTTCCCATCACTGCCAAAGCTGATTCCACAGTTAGCTCCATCAATCTTCTCCTCCAATACCAGATATTTTCCTCTGATATCTTCAAAGCTTACATAGTTTAAATCCTCGTCCCCAGTCTGCTTTCTGGAACCTTCTAAATGGCGTGTCCTGGGGTATTTATATAGTTCTTCCATAATCGTTTTCTATTCCTTTTTCTATATATTAAGTAGGTGTTTTGTTGTTTCATTCTCTCATCTCTAAGTCTTTTTGTACCATCTCCAGATAATGTACCATAACATCTCTTTGTCGGCCAATCTTCCAGGACTTATCCATCTCGTCATAAGTAAAACTTTTGCGTCCGCCTTTTTGCATCCGATTCCAAAATCCATAAAGCTCCTCAAAAGGGATATAATAAATCTCATCTCTTGCTGTCCAGTGAAGTACAATAAAGGCGATTCCACCCTGTTCTTCAAACTCCCTCATAAATCGAATTTGATGCTCATGCACATTCTGTAAAGGAAATGTAGTCACTGCACATTCCTTCGCATCAAAACATATAGGAATCCCCTGGACAGCTCCAATATAATCCACAGTACTTTTCTGGTCAAAATAGGCCAATGTAATATGTCTGGTTTCTTTATCAATCGCAATAGGGGTAATTGGGGTTGGAACCTTCTGAATCAATGCTAATTTCTTTTCCCGATACACCTCATTGCTGTGATTAATCATATCCTCCAGTGTAGAACCTCTTAGCCCTCGACTGTTCCATGTTCCCATATGATTTACTCCTCTATCAGAACCCTTTTGCTTTTAATTCCTTCACTAATCCCACATAAAACTCTTTTACATCAAATCCTTCATAGTCTTCCCTTGTCAAATCAATAACATCACCATGAGAAATTCCTCTCATATGGGAACTGGTCATCACTCCCCTAAATTCTCCCCATTTAGCAGAGTCTACTGTAACCAATCCATCATTGGGGGCATCCAGCTTTT
>DEPC01000232.1 GCA_002358555.1 Hungatella sp. UBA3402
TATTTCCAATGAAGCTGCAAGGCTCTAAGACAATCTCAGGGAGAGTGATTCCTGAAAATGGGATAATTACAGCTAGTAAAGCAGCCAGAAATCCAGCATTCACTAATCGTTTAGGTTCAAATTTAGAAGCTTGTCCAGCATCTTTGTCAAGCAGAAAAACTGCATAGGTATAAAATAAAATATTGTACCCTACATTGAAAATAGTTGTATAGAAAATAGAAGATTCTCCATATAGGGCCTGAATAACCGGATATCCCATAAATGCAGTATTGGCAAACATGACCATACATTGATAGATTCCTTTGGAGCCTGAAGGGGCATGGATAAGCTTGGCCACAGCTATGGAGATAAATGGAAAGGTAGCATACAGAACCAGACCGGAAACCAGCATCAAGATAATATCCCCTTTGCTGCTTGTAGCCATCTGCCCAGCAGAGCTGATAATCAAAAGAGGTGCTGTAAAGTTTACCACCATAGCAGAAAGCTTTTGGCTGGTTTCCTGATTCAAGATATCTTTCTTATTGAGATAAAAACCTACAGCCATGGTAAATAGCAGCTTTACCATGGTTACTACGATTGTCATTGTAATTTTCTCCCTATGTATGAAAGAGCATTCTCAGATTCCTATCTTGACCAATCAAACAGTTATCTGAGAATACTCCAAAAATATCAATGGTTTAAAATACTTCTTGCCACACTAATGCCATTGGCAGATGCCTGCTGAAGACCTCTGGTTACAGAGGCACCATCACCAATAGCCCGAAGACCAGAGATATTAGTTTCAAAATCAGCATTAACCACGACTTTATTAGAATAGAATTTAACTTCCACACCATAAAGAAGGGTTTCATCACTGGCAATTCCAGGGGTGACTTTATCAAGAGCTAAAAGCATCTCTTTAATATCTACCATAATTCTGTGAGGGAATACCAAAGAGAGGTCTCCTGGAACTGCATCTTTTAAAGTAGGAATCAGATTATTCCGGCAAAGGCGTTCTTCTGTAGTTCTCCGGCCTCTCTGGAAATCTCCAAAGGTCTGAACCATAATCTTCCCATCACATAACATATTGCTTAGCTGAGCGATATGTTTGCCATATTCAATCGGAGTTTTAAATGGTTTTGTAAAATTTTTGGATACAAGCAGGGCAAAATTTGTATTGTTAGTCTTATAATCCTTAGATTTATAGGCATGTCCATTTACTACAGCCAAACCATTTTCATAATATTCGGTAGCTACCTCTCCAGAAGGATTCGTGCAGAAAGTACGAACTTTATCGTCAAAGGTAGGGGTATAATATACCAACTTTGCCTCATAGAGATTTTTGTTTAGGAATTCCATCACTTCATCCCTCACCTCTACCCGCACACCAATATCCACTGTCCCAACCTCGGTCTCAATTCCATGAGCCTTGCAGATATGGCTAAACCAGTCAGACCCTTCTCGACCAATAGCAGCGACAACCTCTGATGCATAATAGGATTCACCCTTATCAGTGACAACTCCTTTTGTGTGATTTCCCTCTATTATAATGTCATTGACCATAGTATGGAATAACATCTCAATTCCTTGAGCAGTCAGATGTTCTTGGAGTCTTGTGTAAATCTTATAGCCTTCTTCGGTTCCAAGATGACGGATTGGACATTCAATTAGTTTTAGGTTTGCATTGATAGCTTTGCGACGGATTTCCTCGATTTCTTTCTGTTTATCCACTCCATAGACATTGGCATCAGCACCAAATTTCAGATAAATATCATCAGATTCTTTAATCAGCTCTACAGCTTTGTCGTAACCCAAAATATCTGGAAGATAACCTCCTACATCTGGGGACAAAGAAAGTTTTCCATCAGAAAATGCCCCAGCTCCTGCAAAACCAGTGGTAATCGAACAGGGTTTGCAGCCCACACAAGTTTTAGTGGTACGCTTAGGGCAGGTCCGCTTCTCAATAGGGCGTCCCTTCTCTATCATTAGAATCCTCATATCAGGTTTATTTTTGATTAGTTCATAGGCACAAAAAATTCCAGATGGACCAGCACCAATGATAATCACATCATATTGGGAATTTGGGTTCATACAATCACTCCTTATCTTGAGTTGTTTTCTGAACATATCTTTCTTATCAATAATCAGAAAACATCAATACGTTCCCTCCGATTATAACATTGGATAATCAAATAGGCAAGGTATCTGGCAGAAGGTTATGGGTAATTCTTCTACACAAAAAATTTTTCTTCCACTTTACTTCCAACTTTAAACCTGATATGATTAAAAAACCAGCGTTAGCAGTTAATAGTACTATATTTTATCTGCTAACGCTTAAAGTGTTGTAAAGAATATTACTCAATAAATGGTCATGAATAGGGAGTGAAAAATATATGTATATTATTGTAGGGCTCGGTAATCCAGGGAAACAGTATGAGCATACCAGGCATAATGTAGGCTTTGAAGTAATTGATATATTAGCAGACCAGATTGGAATTTGCATAGAGGAGAAAAAACATAAAGCATTATGTGGTCGAGGAATACTAGAAGGCCAAAAGGTAGTGTTGGTAAAGCCTCAGACCTTTATGAATCTAAGTGGAGAAAGTGTACGAGCGATTTTTGATTTTTATAAGGTTGAATCAAAGGATATTATTATTGTATATGATGATGTGAGCTTGGAACCAGGACAACTTCGGATTCGAGGAAAAGGCAGTGCAGGAGGACATAATGGAATCAAAAATATTATTGCTCATCTGGGAACTCAGGAGTTTCCCAGAGTAAAGGTGGGAGTAGGAGAGAAGCCAAAGGGTATGGATTTGGCAGATTATGTATTGAGCCGTTTTTCTAAAGAAGAACAAGACACTATGGAAGAGGCATTTCATGAAGCTGCCAATGCAGTGGCTATGATGGTAAAACAGGACATAGATTCAGCTATGAACCATTTTAATATGAAAAAGAAAACTGAGGAAGTATAAGAGAAAATATGGAAAAGGGGGGAATATATGAGTAAGATATTTGCCAATCCGCTGACTGAATTGGCGGAGTATGAGGAAATGAACCAAGCTTTGAACAGAGGAAAAGGCCCAGTTCAGATTAGCGGTTGTATGGATTCTCAGAAAGTTCACTTAATGGAGGAGGCAGGGGAGAAATTTCCATGGAAGCTGGTAATAACCTATGACGATTCTAGGGCAAAGGAAATCTATGAGGATTTTCGATGCTTTCGAGACTCTGTTTGGATTTATCCTTCCAAAGACTTACTATTTTACACAGCAGATATCCATGGAAATTTGCTCACAAAACAGAGGCTCTTAGTCTTAAAGCATCTGATTGAGGACCAGGAAGGCGTAGTAGTGACTACTCTGGATGGTTTGATGGACCATCTATTGCCTCTTTCTGCTATGAAAAAACAGATTTTGATGGTGGAACAGGGACAGACCATTGATGTAGAAGAGTGGAAGCAGAGACTTGTCATTCTGGGATATGAACGTATGGCACAGGTGGATGGTATGGGACAGTTTTCCATACGAGGCGGAATTATTGATATATTCCCTTTGACAGAAGAACTGCCTATCCGAATTGAACTGTGGGATACTGAGGTAGATTCGATTAGGACCTTTGATTTAGAAAGCCAAAGGTCTGTAGAACAGATAGAGTGTGCAGTGCTGTATCCGGCCTCTGAGCAGGTGTTAAATAAAGAGCAGATAGAAGAAGGATTAAAAAAGATAAGAGAAGCTGCTTTAAAACAGGAAAAACTGTTAAGAGGGCAGAGAAAAACAGAAGAAGCCCACCGAATTGGCTCCATCATAAAAGAGTTTATGGAGGGAATGCAGAGTGGATTTATGAGCAGTGGGTTGGACAGCTTTCTGACCTATTTCTGTGAAGATACTGTGTCATTTCAGGAATATTTTCCAGAACATAGGACAGCCATATTTTTAGATGAACCTGCTAGATTGAAAGAAAAAGGGGAAACTGTGGAGACGGAGTTTCGGGAAAGTATGGTGCAGCGTCTAGAAAAAGGATATCTCCTTCCAGAACAGACCCGTCTCTTATTTACAGTAAGAGAAACATTGGCACGAGTCCAGACCCCTCTTACGGTTATGATTACAGGTTTGGAACAGCGCTTACCTGGAATGACTGTGGAGAGTCGTTACAGTATTCAGGCAAAAAATATCAACTCTTACCAAAATGGCTTTGAATTGCTTATCAGCGATTTGCAGAGGTGGAAGAAAGAAAAATATCGAGTGATTCTTTTGTCAGGTTCCTACACAAGAGCCAGCCGCTTGGCGGGAGATTTAAGGGAATATGAGTTAAGTGCTTTCTGTCCTGATGATGAAGAACGTCAGGTAAAGCCAGGAGAAATTTTGGTGACTTATGGAAATCTTCACCGTGGTTTTGAGTATCCCCAGATTAAATTTGTCGTTATCACAGAAGGAGACATGTTTGGGGCGGCAAAAAAGAGGAGAAAGCGAAAGAAAACTTCCTATGAAGGGAAAAAAATCCAAAGTTTTACAGAACTGTCTGTAGGAGATTATGTGGTTCATGAAGACCACGGTTTAGGGGTTTATCGAGGAATTGAAAAGATTGAGCAGGATAGAGTGGTAAAGGATTATTTAAAGATTGAATATGCTGACGGAGGGAATCTGTATTTGCCTGCCACTAGGCTGGACGGAATTCAGAAATATGCAGGAGCAGAGGCAAAGGTTCCCAAATTAAATAAATTAGGCACAGAGCAATGGAACAAGACAAAGACCAAGGTAAAGGGAGCAGTGAAACAGATTGCCAGAGAATTGGTGGAGCTATATGCTGCTAGGCAAGAGACAAAAGGGTTTCAATATAGCGAGGATTCGGTATGGCAGAAGGAATTTGAAGAATTATTTCCTTATGAGGAAACTGATGACCAGATAGATGCCATTGAAGCAACAAAAAAAGATATGGAAAGCCGAAAAATTATGGACCGGCTTATCTGTGGTGATGTGGGATATGGAAAGACAGAGATTGCTCTGAGGGCTACCTTTAAGGCGATTCAAGATGGAAAACAGGTGGTGTATTTAGTTCCCACAACGATATTGGCACAACAACATTATAATACATTTGTCCAGAGAATGAAGGATTTTCCAGTAAGAGTGGATTTGATGTCCAGATTTAGAAGCAGTGCAGAACAAAAAAAGACATTGGCAGATTTGAAGAGGGGGTTGGTTGATGTTATAATTGGAACTCATAGAGTATTGTCAAAGGATGTGATATTTAAGGATTTGGGACTCTTGATTATTGATGAGGAACAGAGGTTTGGTGTAGCACATAAAGAGAAAATTAAACAGTTAAAGGAAAATATTGATGTGCTTACTCTGACAGCTACCCCGATTCCCAGAACTCTCCATATGAGTCTTGTGGGGATACGAGATATGAGTGTTTTGGAAGAGCCACCAGTGGATAGAGTTCCTATTCAAACCTATGTGATGGAATATAATGATGAGATGGTGCGAGAAGCTATTAACCGAGAGCTAGCCAGAAATGGACAGGTATATTATGTATACAATCGGGTCCATGATATTGACGAAGTGGCAGGGCATGTGGCACAATTAGTCCCCAATGCATCGGTTGTCTTTGCTCATGGGCAGATGCAGGAACGGCAGTTGGAGAAAATCATGTTTGATTTTGTCAATGGGGATATTGATGTGTTGGTATCAACTACGATTATTGAGACAGGCTTAGATATTCCTAATGCGAATACCATGATTATTCATGATGCGGATAGAATGGGGTTATCTCAGCTTTATCAGCTTCGAGGAAGGGTAGGACGCTCCAGCCGAACCTCTTATGCGTTTTTAATGTATAAGAGAGATAAAATGCTCAAAGAGGAGGCTGAAAGGAGACTTCAGGCTATTAGAGAGTTTACAGAGCTTGGCTCAGGCATTAAGATTGCTATGCGAGATTTAGAAATCCGTGGCGCAGGTAATGTGCTGGGAGCAGAGCAGCATGGGCATATGGAAGCTGTGGGGTATGATTTATACTGTAAATTGCTCAACCAGGCAGTACAGGCGCTCAAGGGAAAGCGAGAAGAGGAAGAAGAATTTCAGACGGTAGTGGACTGTGATATCAATGCCTATATTCCAGGAGGATATATTAAGAATGAGTATCAAAAGTTAGATATTTATAAAAGAATCTCAGCGATTGAAAACGAAGAAGAATATATGGATATGCAAGATGAACTGATTGACCGATTTGGGGAATTGCCAAAGGCTGTGGAGAATTTATTGAAAGTGGCCTATCTTAAGGCATTAGCTCATCAGGCTTATGTGACGGAGGTAAATATCAACCGACAGGAGATCCGCATGGCTATGTACCAGAAAGCCAAGTTAAAAACCGAGGAATTGCCCCAGTTGGTGGCCAAGTATAAAGGAAGTCTCAAAATGCAGATGGGAGAGATTCCTGGACTACTTTATCAGGAGACTAATGGAAAGAATCGGGATAGTGGGAAAATGATGGAAAAGGCGGAGGAAATATTGAGAAAGATAGGGGATTTGGTAGAAAATTCCTGACAATGTTATGCTCAAACTTCGATATAGTCATCACTATGCCTCATTCATCCGCCAGAGGCATATCAGATGGGAGATTGCCTCCCGCCATTGATACAGGCAAGCTGCTTACCGCCTAATGGCGGGAGTTATCCCTATCTGATATACTAAAAGATAGAGTATCTATCTTTCCTAATAAATTAAATCACTTTCTAAGGGAAGAATCTGTAAAGAGGGGAATTGGTAAGCACGACCAATAATATATAAGGTATAAGTTACACCATTCATTACATTAAATGTGGAAGAATCCATAATAACGATTCGAGTATTATTACATTCCACATATCCATCAGCCATGGTAATACCACTGTTGCCGGAGCAAGGAAGAGCTTCTGATACAGAAGCACGGTAGGTTCCTTGATTGATGGAACGGTAGCCTGTGGCAGCAAGCTGGCTGACACGTTGGAAAATTCTTCCATATCCTGACAAGAAGATATCCACAGGACCACTGTTAGGGGACAAGTTGACAGCACGTAAACAACCAGAGTTTCTGTTACGGCATGGCATATCAGTCAGAGTAAACAAAGAGATGCCAGACCCATCATTGATAATGGATACTGTGTATGCGGTTCCATCGGCAAAGTTGAGATATCTTCGGTAGAGTGTTTGACCAGTGCGAGCATTGATGACTGTGACAAGAGTGCTTTGGCTTCCACTGTCCAGATAATAGGGAGTAGAGTTTCCAAATTGCATATTGTTGATGACCATGCGATTGCCCAATCGGATATTTACTGCTGGCTGATTGGCTGCTGCATGGAGGAATCGGATATTGGCAGAGCGATTATTAGACTGACAGTTAAAGCATGAAGACTGTCCAGGAACTACGATAATAGGGTTAATAACAGTTCCGCCAGAACCAGATGGAGGTCCCCAAGAGGGTGTATCTGGAGAGATAGGAGCAAATCCAGGGTCGCTAGATGGAGGTCCCCAGGAAGGTGTATCTGGAGAGATAGGAGCAAATCCAGGGTCGCTAGATGGAGGTCCCCAAGAGGGTGTATCTGGAGAGATGGGAGCAAATCCAGGGTCGCTAGATGGAGGCCCCCAAGAGGGAGTATCTGGAGAAATAGGGGCATAACCTGGGTCTGATGATGGCTGCCATGCAGGCGACTCAGAGGATTCTGGTAGTTGAGCCATATTAACGGGTTCTGAGGCAGAGCGAGTAAAATTTAATCCGTCTCTATCAATATACATAGATTTTCCTTTCTATTTGATTGCTGATGCAAACGGTATATTATATCATATGTCTAAATGACTGTGCTGTGTGAAGTTTAAAAAGTTTTTTATGAAGAAAAGGAGTGAAATTATGTATTCATTTGAAGATTTAAGAAAAATTATTGCAAAGCTGCGTTCTAAAGAGGGATGTCCATGGGATAGGGAGCAGACTTATGAAAGTCTAAAAAAATGCCTTGCTGAAGAAACAGAGGAAGTTTATCAGGCTGTAGACAATCATGATATGGAAAATTTATGTGAGGAATTGGGAGATGTGCTTTTAATGGTTATGCTCAATAGCCAGATTGCAGAGGAAGAAGAATCATTTACCATAGATGATGTGATTGACGGTTTATGTCGAAAAATGATTCGTCGTCACCCTCATGTGTTTGGAGATAAAAAAGTAAGTTCTGTGGAAGAAGGTTTAGCTCTATGGGATGCAATAAAAGCACAGGAAAAAGCCGAAAGACCTTGACAAACCATGGTAAAAAAGATATAGTAAAAAAGCTACATTTTGAGTGTTGTAATAGGATGGCATAAGAAAGTGCCATGGTCTATTTAGGAGGAAGATTTCAATGAACAAGACAGAATTAGTTGCGGCGGTTGCTGAGAAGGCAGAGCTTTCCAAGAAGGATGCAGAAAAGGCTTTGAAAGCATTTGTTGATGTTGTTTCCGAAGAATTAGTGAAAGGCGAAAAAGTCCAGGTAGTTGGATTTGGTACATTTGAGGTTACAGAAAGAAAAGAGAGGGAAGGTAGGAATCTTCAGACTCAGGAGCCTATGATTATTCCAGCCTCTAAGGCACCAAAGTTCAGACCAGGCAAGGCACTGAAAGATATGGTAAATGCATAATTATGAGATTGGATAAATATTTAAAGGTTTCCCGATTGATTAAGCGTAGAACAGTGGCTAATGAAGCATGTGATGCAGGGCGAGTGCTGGTAAATGACAAACCAGCTAAGGCATCCTTGAATATAAAAGCTGGTGATACGATTGAGATTCAATTTGGGACTAATTCCGTAAAGGTAGAAGTTCTGGATGTCCAGGAAACCGTGAAAAAGGACGAAGCAAAGGAGCTTTACCGTTATATTTGACACATAAACAGGCTGACCCCCTAATATACTTAATCAAGGACATAAGTATATTGGGAGGTCTTTTTAAATGGAAGAGAAGACAAGTACAAGACCCCACAGGCTCATGATGCAGAATCGCTCTGCCTTAAGCATTACTGGAATCCGAGATGTGGTCTCTTTTGACGAAAATCAGGTGATACTGGATACGGATATGGGGATATTAACCATGAAAGGAAAAGAGCTACATGTAAGTCGGCTGACCCTGGAAAAAGGAGAGGTAGATGTAGATGGAAGCGTGGACAGCCTTATTTATTCATCCAATGAGGCATACCATAAATCAGGAGAGTCCTTATTTAGCCGACTGTTCCGATAAGGAGGAATTATGAGCGTCAGTATCCGTTATGAGGCACAGTTATTCTTTATGAGTCTTTGCACTGGGGCTGGGCTGGTGGTGGTCTATGATTGTGTAAGAATTTTCCGCCTATTATGCCCTCATAAAATGTGGATAGTGGGAGTGGAGGATTTGGCGTATGGCATCTATTGTGCCGTTATGACATTTTCTTTGCTGTATGAGCAAAATGATGGAAATCTTCGGGGATTTTGCATTGGAGGTGTTATTCTGGCTATGATAATCTATCAAAATCTCATAAGCTGCAGAGTTCTAAAATACTTGCAAAATAGGATAGAATGGATTAAAATGAGGATAAAAAAACATCGGAACCGAGCCAGGCAGGAGAAAAGATGAAAGAAACAAAAAGAACTGTAAGAAAAAGGAGAGAACGGCTGGGCAACCGTATGGCTTTGGTAGCCATTACATTTGTAGTAATTAGCCTAGCTGTAGTAGTAAATATCCGAGGGGCGACGTTGAGAGAAAAGGATTTGACTTATCAGATTAGGGAAGAGAATCTGGCCAGACAAGTAGAAGAAGAGAAAAAACGTGCAGAGAAATTAGAGGAGGAGAGAATTTACGTTCAGACTAAAGAATACATAGAAAAAGTGGCAAAAGAGAAGCTGGGATTAGTCAATCCCGACGAGATTTTACTAAAGCCAATCCAGTGAGATAGTCTAGTTTTTAAGTATACTGTGTAATGTCGAAAAATTTTATAGACAAGCAGTGTGATTTTGACAAATATTTCCCTTTTGACAGTATATAATTCATATGGGAGGACTCTGCCAACAAGGCAGGGATGGGAACCCTATGTGAAGTCAGGAGGGATTTTTGTGTT
>DEPC01000092.1 GCA_002358555.1 Hungatella sp. UBA3402
AGTAACGCAGCAAACCAGATACCCCGAAGCCCTGCATCTACAGGAGCCTTAGTAACTCTTAGTCTCTAGCTATCTGTGTTAGGAGCAAAAGTCCCTATTGTCCGAAGTGAGTTTAGGGGCTTTTGTTCCTGATTTTAGCAGATAGATAGAGACTTAGCGTTACTGGCTCCGAAGCCGCAGGACGGGGAGCAGTCTTCTTCTTGCGTTACTTATGGTTAATTGTTACATCCCTTACCAAAATGGATTATTTACTCTGTACAGCCAGCCAATCCCACATATTAACACCATTGTCAGAACACTGATTGTTGAAGAAATACAGCCAAGACCAATGGCCTGCATATTGATAAGGAGTTCCATCTTCATTGGTGTAAAGTCCAGTGGTATCATGAACATCTGCAAAAATGCTGGTATGTACGTTATTGCTTACTGTTTTCAACCGTGCAATTGTAGGTTCTGCATATGCTGTGGGGTCAACAGTAGTGTCATTGGAAGCATACACAAACCAAATCGGCAAATCTTTGATTCTTATAAGCTGGTCATAGGAAATACCATAATCTAAGTAGGCTTCACAGATAGGAAATGCTGCGGCAAAATATTCTGGGAAATTCATAATCATATTCATAGTCATGTAACCGCCGTTGGAGCATCCGCCAATGATAATGCGGTTGGTATCAATGCCTGGGTTGGAAGCTACATAGCTGTCAATCAATTCTTTTAAACCATATAAATGAACAGAATTTGTTCCAGGGTTGTCGCTCCATGCACCTTCCTGATTGTAAGTCATCCAGAAATCTGGAATCTGAGGAGCCAGGATATAAGCGCCACCCATCTTGCTCTGGAATTCCTGAGCTGTTAAAGCAGATACCTTGTTGCCTAACAGATTGATTCTGGTGTCAGTACCACCTTCACCAGCTCCATGGAGCCAAATAACCAATGGGCGTTTGTTTGTTTCGCTGGCATTGGCTGGTACATAAGAAGCATAGGTAAAAGCATCTCCATCAGAGCTGACATATCCTCCAGTTAAATCAATACCTGCCAGGTCAGGAAATAGGGATTGATTCCAATCAATAGAAGATTCAACAGAAAGTCCTTTTAATACAGCACCTGTTGTTTCTGTCAAAGTGCAGCCATCATTCAGAGAAACATCTAATTGATAGAAGCGGCACCAACTATTTTGAGAGGTCAATACACTATAGCAGAATGGAGAGCCCTCAGAAGGAGAACATTTCAATTCCAAGGCTATATAAGAAGAACTTTCATTTATTGGATTACCATTAGAATCACAGGTATAGGCAGACACTATCTGACGAGTAGTCTCTTGATTGGTATGGGTAGCTGGACCCTTATCAAGAACATCTGCAAATCCAGCAAAATCAAAATTTTCTTTCCGTTCAATCACCGAAAATTTATCGGCTGAAACAGAATCAGCAGTAACTGTTCGGTCCAATGCCATAATAGTCTTGGTGACACCAGGGCCCCAATCAAATCCCTCAATCTGTGTAATCTGTGTTCCTGTTGCAACATCCATGGATTCGCCAGGCCCTACTGCTGGTGCAGCGGCAGCACTACTTCCACAAAGTGCCAGATTCAAAGTAATCGTAGCTGGCAACAGCAGTAATTTTAAGTTGCGCAGTTTCATGATTTTATCCTCCTCGTATTTTCATAAATATTAAGATTATCGTAACAAATTAGTTTGTTAAAGTCAATAATTTTTGGTGATTTAGCATAAAAAATGCTTTAAAATAGTAAAAAAATTTTAGAAATCCCCCTTGACAGTGACGTAACGTCACCATTTATAATGAGAGTAAAATAACATATTGGAGGGAATATTATGAAGGGTATTATCTTAGCTGGCGGCTCAGGGACAAGACTCTATCCTTTGACTACAGTGACATCAAAACAACTGCTTCCTATTTATGATAAACCAATGATTTATTACCCCTTGTCTGTGCTGATGAGTGCTGGAATACGAGAAATTCTGATTATTTCCACGCCAGAGGATACTCCCAGGTTTGAACATTTGTTGCGGGATGGGCATCAATTTGGAATCAGTCTTTCTTATGCAATTCAACCCTCACCAGACGGATTAGCCCAGGCATTTATCATTGGTGCTGATTTTATTGGAAATGACCATGTGGCTATGATTTTGGGAGATAATATTTTCGCAGGTCATGGACTTAAAAAACGGCTTTTGCGGGCTGCTAATAAGCAGGAAGGCGCTACTGTATTTGGATATTATGTAGATGACCCAGAAAGATTTGGGATTGTAGAATTTGATTCTGACGGAAAGGCAATTTCGATTGAGGAAAAGCCAGAGAAGCCGAAGTCCAATTATTGTGTGACAGGGTTATATTTTTATGACAATAAGGTAGTGGAGTATGCTAAGAATTTACAACCATCAGCCAGAGGAGAATTAGAAATTACAGATTTAAACAGAATTTATCTGGAAGACGGAAAATTAGATGTGGAGCTTTTGGGGCAAGGATTTACTTGGCTAGATACAGGAACTCATGAATCTTTGGTGGATGCCACGAATTTTGTCAGGACCGTAGAATCGCATCAACACAGAAAGATTGGATGTCTAGAAGAAATTGCATATTTGAATCACTGGATTACTAGGGACCAACTTTTAGAAAATATTGAGCCATTAAAAAAGAATCAGTATGGTCAATATCTTCTGGATGTGCTGGCGGGAAAGTTTTTGGATAATTGAATAATAGCAGGAAAAGATGAAAAATAGACGAATAGAGGAGCATGAACTATGAAGATTTTAGTTACAGGCGGAGCTGGTTTTATTGGTGGGAATTTTGTTCATCATATGGTGAACAAATATCCTAATTATCAAATTGTAAATCTGGATTTGCTGACTTATGCGGGAAATCTGGAAACTTTAAAACCAGTGGAGGACAAGCCAAATTATAAATTTGTAAAAGGTGATATTGCAGATGAGCCATTTATTATGGACCTATTTAAAAAGGAACAGTTTGATATTGTTGTGAATTTTGCAGCAGAAAGTCATGTGGACCGTTCTATCACAGACCCAGGAATTTTTGTTCAGACCAATGTAATGGGCACTAGAGTTCTTTTGGATGCTTCTAGAAAATATGGAGTAAAGAGATATCATCAGGTTTCTACTGATGAGGTATATGGAGATTTGCCTTTAGACAGACCAGATTTATTCTTTACAGAGGAGACACCACTCCACACTTCCAGTCCTTACAGTTCTTCTAAGGCCAGTGCGGATTTGTTTGTATTGGCTTATTATCGAACTTATGGACTTCCAGTAACTATCTCTCGGTGTTCCAACAACTATGGCCCCTATCATTTTCCAGAGAAATTGATTCCTCTGATTATCAGCCGTGCTCTGGCAGACGAGGAGCTTCCTGTATATGGAAAGGGTGAAAATGTCAGAGATTGGCTTCATGTATCAGACCATTGTGAAGCCATAGATTTAATTATCCATAAAGGAAAAGTAGGAGAAATTTACAATGTAGGCGGTCATAATGAGAGAACAAACCTTGAAGTAGTAAAAACGATTTTAAAGGCTTTGGACAAGCCAGAAAGCTTAATTCGCTTTGTGACAGACAGGCCAGGCCATGATATGCGCTATGCTATTGACCCAGCCAAATTGGAGACAGAGTTAGGGTGGAAACCTCAATATAACTTTGATACAGGTATCCGTCAGACAATTGAGTGGTATCTGAATAACAGAGAGTGGTGGGAGCATATCATCTCTGGAGAATATACAGAATACTTTGACAGGATGTATCAGGATTTACATTGACAATAGAACGGCTATTTATGGAGAAAATAAAATGAAAGTGTTTGTGACAGGGGCCAAGGGACAGCTTGGTCATGATGTGGTAAATGAATTGGAAAAGCGGGGACATACTGCGATTGGGGTAGATATTGAGGAGATGGATATTACAGACAAGGATGCAGTGAAACGGGTGATAACCCAGGTATCTCCAGAGGCAGTTGTTCATTGCGCTGCATATACCGCAGTCGATGCAGCAGAAGAACAGGTTGAACTATGCCACAGAGTTAATGGTCTTGGAACAGAGAATATGGCAGAGGTTTGTAAAGAGCTAAACTGTAAGTTGATGTATATTAGCACAGATTATGTGTTTAATGGTCAGGGAACACGACCTTGGGAGCCAGATGATGAGAGAGCACCATTAAATGTCTATGGTCAGACCAAATATGAAGGGGAGCTGGCAGTGGAAGCTCTTGAGAAATATTTTATTGTCAGGATTGCCTGGGTCTTTGGAGTAAATGGAAAAAATTTTATCAAGACTATGTTGAATCTTGGGAAAACAAGAGACCATCTCACTGTGGTAGATGACCAGGTAGGTTCTCCTACCTACACCTATGATTTAGCAAGACTTTTAGTTGATATGATTGAAACAGAAAAATATGGTCGATATCATGCGACAAATGAAGGAGTTTGCAGTTGGTATGAGTTTGCCTGCGAAATTTTTAAAAAAGCAGGAATAGAGATAACAGTCAGTCCCGTAAGCAGCAATGAATATCCAGCAAAAGCAAAACGCCCTCAAAACAGCAGGATGGATAAGTCAAAATTAAAAGAAATGGGATTTAAACCATTACCCACCTGGCAGGATGCATTAGAGAGATATCTGAAAGAAATCCGTTAAAGAAAATTTCCACAGAATTTTTTATAGCTTATAACATAGGATGCCCATCTGACTTTAAAACCGTAGGTCAGATGGGTATTATATTCTCCATATTATGTTGGCTTAATTCTCTAAATATTATAACAAGTTAAAATTAACTTCTAAATTTTATAAGTTCACTACAATATAAAATCATATAAATATTTGCCTCATATATTAGGAATTAAATTATTTGAGGCAGTAATAGGCCTGACTTATAATGAAGCTTATCAAGCACTTTTAGAATTAATAATAATTCCAAAAGCGCTCATCAAATACATAGGAGGATTTTGTAAGTATGGATAAGCTTCAGAAGTGGCTCCAAAAATGGCTGATGCCTATTGCCGAGGTGCTAGAAAAACAAAAACATCTCCAGGCAGTAAAGGACGGAATTGTGGGAATTGTACCAATTATTATTATTGGTTCTTTTTGTCTAGTTCCTACAGGTATTGGCAATATGTTAGGAGGCGGTATTTCAGAATGGGTAAATGCCCATAATAAAGTGATTACCTTGCCTACTTATTTTACCACAAATATTATGTCTCTTTATGCGGCTTTATTCATTGCCAATTCTCTGGCAAAAAGCTATCGTATAAAGAATGTATTAGTGGGCCCGTCGGCGGTTCTTGTTCATTTAATTTTGTCAGTAACAATTTCAGAAGAAGGAAACTGGTTGGTGTCCTATCTTGGCGCAGAAGGACTATTTGTTGCTATTATTTCAGGTCTATTTGTGGTAGAGGTGATGCGATTATGCAGCAAATACCATCTAACTATTCAGATGCCAGAGAGTGTTCCCCCTATGGTAGCTGACAGCTTTTCTATTTTGATTCCATTGATTATTGAAGTGATTGTAGCAGTTGCAGTTGCATCTTTGTGTGGTGATACCGTATTTCCACAGGTAATTATGAACATTTTAGCTCCAGCCATCAGTTCTATGGATTCTCTGCCTGCAGTGATGATTATTATTTTTATTACTCAGCTTTTATGGGTGTTTGGACTTCATGGCGCAGCTATTACTTCCAGCGTATGGGCTCCATTTGCCATTGCCAATGCTTCTGCCAATGCAGCAGCAGTTGCAGCTTCCCAGGCACCGACTCATGTATTTACCTTTGGATTTTATTATGGCTTTTTACAGGTCAGTGGTTCTGGCATGACTCTAGGATTGGTTGTACTGATGATGCTTTCCAAGGCTAAGTCATTAAAAACGATTGGAAGAATTGGAATTATTCCTTCGCTATTTGGGGTCAATGAGCCAATTATCTTTGGTGTACCACTGATTATGAATCCATTTCTTATGATTCCCTTTGTGGTTGGACCAGTGATTATTGCAGGACTTAATTATTTGGCAATGTCTACAGGACTTGTAGGGCTTCCATTGTGGGAATCACCAGGATTTTTGCCACCAGGGTTTCAGGCATTTTTATTGACCTTGGATTGGAAGGCAGCAGTGATGGCAGTACTTAATGTACTGTTTATGACTGCATTTTACTATCCATTTTTTAAGATGATGGAGGCAAATGAACTCAAAAAAGAGGCAATGCAAATAGAACTGTCATAGCGTAGAAGATAAACAGGATTTGTGATATAATTGGCAGCAAAGGAGGGATTTCTTTTGCTGTCAATTCGTCATAAGACTATTGTGAAATCCATTCTGGGACATCCTGGAGGAATCACTGGAAAACAGCTTTCAGAACTACTTCGAGTTAGTGATAAGACAATACGCAATGATATTGCAGAAGTGAATCAGTGGTTGAGAGAACAAGGACTTTGTATCTGTGCATCTCATAAACAAGGTTATTTTATAGAGGAAAAGCAGAAAAGCCAGATTATAGGGCTTTTGAAGGAACAAGATTTTCCGAAAAGTAGAGAAGTGCAAACTCCATGGGAACGGAGATTTGCCATTCTAGATAGAGCATTAGGAAGACCAGGAATTCGCATTGAAAAGCTGGCAGAGAATTTATATGTCTCTGAGCAGACACTTTATAAGGATATTGTACATTTGCAGCAAAAGCTCAAAATAGTATGTGAATTTTCAGGGCTGCGAGTTCAAAATCATAGATTATATATCCAGGGACCAGAGGAGGAGATTCGCCGTCTAGTATTCCGCCTGATATGTGCTATAGTTCTTCATAGCGGGCAGTTAATGGATAATTCTCTGCATCAGTTGATGAGCAGTATTGTAAATCTTAATGAAATTTATACGTTTTATGAACATGTTGAAACTTATTGTGTACAGATGGGAGTTATATTGCCGGACCAGGTTCTTTATATCGTGGCATGGATGCTCTTTTATGTCAATGTCAGAAGAGAGGAGAGACATTTTCTAGAAAATCAAATATTCTCTGCTTCTTCTTTCTATGGTCAGAAAAATGAAGGAAAGAAGTTTCCTGAACAATATGTGAATTTATCAAAACCATTCTTTAAATACTGTGAGAGGGATAGACTTTCACAATTTCTGGTATATATGAACAAAAGCTTTTTTCTAGAATTTGAAGATAGCGATTTAGAGTTTTTATATAAGGCTCTGAGAGCTGTAGGATTTCTGTCAGAAAGAAATTATGAAAAACAGGCAGAGGAATTATTTGAGGAGTTTTCCCAAAAGTTAAACAGAGAATATCATCTTGTCTTTTTTGATTGTCAAGAACAGAAAAAACAATTTTTATGCGAGCTAGATTGCTTGTTATGGAGGGTGAAAGAAAGATATCAATTTTGTGATTGGTGGCTTTGGAACCAGGAAAATCAAAGTTTCATTTCCTATGAAGTAGGAATTCTCATGGCTAAAATGATACAGCAAAAATTAGGAAATTTTCTAACACGAACAGAAGTTTATAGAATTGCCAGGTTGGTTCAGGCATGTACCAGCAAAGGGAAAAAAATGATTCGAGCTCAAATGGTATATGGTGAAGATATGGGGTGGTACTATATAGTGCGTCGATGGATAGAAGAACGATTAGGAGACCAAGTAGAAATCTGTGGTGTCTGCCCTAGATATCTGGTTAAAGAACAATGTAGGAAAAATCAGCCGAATCTGCTTATTGAGGCTTTAATCCGAGAAGAAGAGCAGGAATTTTTGTCTTTTACCTTGTCAAAAGTTCTGGATGTAGAAGAAGAAAAAAGATTCTGGAGATTTGTAGAAGAAAATATTTTAAAGAAGCAGGTTTTTTCTTGCTTGAAGGATATGTTATCTAGACATAATACTATCCTTTTTGATAAAGAAGCTTCTTTTGAGGATATGGCATTCTCATGTGTTCAGGCTTTGGAAAAATATGGGTGCATCCGACAGAGTGAACTGTTTTTTAAAGAAATGATGGAACGACAGGAGTATTATCCTCCAAGGAATGAGAATTATTGTTGGTTTTTGCAGGCATTTGGGCGTCAGGCAGTTTTTGATGGAATTGCTATTGCTGTAGAACAAGGCAAGGAAAACTTAGGCAAAGTGGTTTTTGTGGGAGCATTTTCCCCAAGATTAGAGACAAAGGTGGATTTTGAGTATATGGGGAAATTCCTACAGAAATTTTTGAGCTCTGGAGATTTGATAGATAGAATAAGAAAAGCAGAAGATGGACAACAGATTATAGAGGAAATATTTTTTGCCGCTTGTGCAGATTCTTGAATTTTTTATTGTAAGTATTTATGAAAGAGAACAAAATAGGAGAGGGCTATATGGAGAAGAAAGAATTGGGGCTTATACAACAGAATAGGGAAAGAAGTAGGAAGATTCGAGCAGTGGTCAGCGATATGGATGGCTCTTTTCTGGATGAAAGTGGGGGAGTGAGCAAGAGAAATCTCCAAGCAGTAAGAAAACTTCAAGAAGCAGGGATACCATTTGTAGTCTGTACAGGCCGTAGCTTTGAGGAAGCTCAAGAGCCGCTTAAAGAGGTTGGACTAAATTGCGATATGATTGCCATGAATGGGGCTGCCATTTATAGAAAAGATGGTCAGGTGTTGCGAGAGTATGTTCTTTCTCAACATAAAATCCATGAGATTTTAAAGACCCTTGAGATGTGGAAGGAACGGTTGATTATTCAATTAGTGACTGATAAAGGAGACTATATAATTGCTAGAGAAGAATTGTTCCGTGATTTTTTCCTCTCTAGAATATTTCCTAAAAAAGAGAGAAGCCAAGAGGAAGAAGATATTTTGTTTGAAGCTTATCACAGAACAACGCCAGAAGAATTTGAACAATGGAATCACAAATGCTATAAGATTGTGACATTAAGCCAGGATACAGGGTTGATTGATGAGATAAGACAGCCTTTAGAGGCTGTTGGTAATGTATGTGTAGCTGCTTCATTTCCCACAAACTGGGAGATTACTCATGAGAGGGCCAGCAAAGGAGAAGGGCTAAAAGACTATGCAGAGATTATGGGTTTTGGACTCCAAGAAGTGATGGCTTTTGGAGATGGAGATAATGATAGAACTATGTTAGCACTTCCTTTGGGATGGAGTGTAGCTATGGGCAATGCGGGAGAGTACTTAAAAGAAGTCGTCCATATTATCACTGGAAGTCATAAAGAAGATGGCTTTTCTCAGGCAATAGAACTATTATTAGATGTAAGATAAAGGAGGAATAAAAGATGAAGCATCAAAAGGATTGGTATAAGGAGCTGGTAATCTATCAGATTTATCCAAGAAGCTTTAAAGATGGCAATGGGGACGGAATCGGTGATTTAAAGGGAATGACAGAAAAATTGGATTATCTAAAAGAACTAGGAATCACAGCAATATGGATGTCTCCTGTGTACGCTTCCCCTAATGTGGATAATGGATATGATATCTCCGATTACTACAAGATTATGGAAGAATTTGGAACTATGGAGGATTGGGAGGATTTTAGGGACAATGCTCATAAACGGGGAATTGCTATTATCATGGATTTGGTGCTAAATCACAGTTCAGACCAACATCATTGGTTCCAGGAATCCAAAAAATCTAGAGATAATGAATTTAGTGACTATTATATCTGGCGTAATCCAGCTCCTGATGGCAGTGCACCCAACGGCTGGCTCTCGGTATTTGGAGGCGGAGCATGGGAATATGTGCCAGAAAGAGGACAATACTATCTTCATTTCTTTGCAAAAGAGCAACCAGACTTAAATTGGGAGAATGAACAGGCAAGAGAAAAAATCTTTGATATTATCCGTTTTTGGAATGATAAGGGAACTGATGGATACCGAGTGGATGCTATCAGTTATTTGGATAAAGGGCTAGACGGCAGGGCAGATATGACAGAGCCATTTGGGACAACCTCCTGTGCTAATTTGGAAGGAACTCATAAATATATTCAAGAAATGGTAGCTAAGACCATAAAACCAGATAATTTGATGACTGTAGGGGAGGTAAATATCAGAAACCTGCAGGATGCAAAAGATTATACCAGTACATCTAGAGGAGAATTTGATATGGCCATTGGTTTTGTTCCTCCTATTGTGGAGATAAAGACTTGGTCGCCAGAACGATTTAAAAAGGAACTTAAGGAAAATTATGAAGCATTAAAAGGAGATGGTTGGTGGGCCAGATTCCTAAGCAATCATGACAAGCCAAGACAGGTTTCTCTTTATGGAAATGATAGTGCCTATTGGAAGGAATCTGCAAAAATGTTGGGTTGCTATCTTCATACATTGCCAGGTACTCCTTTTGTGTATCAGGGTGAAGAACTTGGAATGACCAATATCAAGTTGCCCTCCATAGAGGATTATGATGATATTGATACAAAAAATTATTACCATACTATGATAGAAGATGGGGCATCAGAGAAGGAAGCTTTAGAAGAATCTCAGAGTATCAGTAGAGACAATGCTAGAACTCCTATGCAATGGGATAATAGTGAAAATGGAGGATTTTCTCAGTGCAATCCATGGCTTGCAGTAAATGAAAATTATACAAAAATCAATGCCAAGCAGCAGATGGAAGATGAGGATTCGGTGTTTAAATTCTACCAAAAGCTCATTGCCTTGCGCAAAGAAAATCCAGTTATGATATATGGAGATTTTAAGCTATGCTGTGAAGAAAAAGGACCAGTAATTGCATATACGAGAAGCTTAGGGGATGTCAAATGGCTGGCAGTTCACAATTTCTCAGAGGAATCTCAAAGATTTGAGTATAAAGATATAACAAGAACAACAAAGATAATCTTAGGAAATTACAAAGAGCAACAACAAAAAGAGAAGGTGATAGAGCTTAGGGCTTATGAAACAATGATTTTAAGGTTGTAAAACTAATAGTTGCTATGGTGAGATTTTTCTGCTACAATCAGCTTTATACATAAATTTAGTATCTGGCCATTACACCAGTTATATGAGAGGAGAGAGAAATAATGAAAAAGGTATACGCCACCACCCAGGCCCCATCAGCTATTGGCCCATATTCCCAGGCTATTCAGGCAGGAGATTTTGTCTATGTTTCAGGACAGCTTCCCATTGCCCCATCTACCGGAGAATTTGCTGGAACAGATATTGCCAGTCAGACCAGACAGTCCTTATCTAATATTAAAGCTATCTTGGAAAGTGAGGGCTTGTCCATGGAAAATGTAGTAAAAACTACGGTTTTACTGCAGAATATAAGCGATTTTGGGGCAATGAATGAAGTTTATGCGACATTTTTTAAAAAAGATTTCCCTGCTAGAGCTGCATTTGAAGTAGCAGCTATTCCTAAGGGCGCATTAGTTGAAATAGAAGCAGTTGCTTATTGTGGAACATAATCTAAGAAGGTAGATAGGAGAGAAAGCAAATGAGATTTGAAATGGTACCTGAGGGCGTATGCCCAAGCAAAATCTGTTTTGATTTAGACGGGAATATTGTGACTAATATTTCTTTTACCAATGGTTGCAATGGCAATTTAAAAGCCATCAGCAAGGTAGTAAATGGTATGACAGTAGAGCAGATTGAAGGATATTTCAAGGGAAATACATGTAGACAGAAACCAACCTCCTGTGCAGACCAGTTGGCTCGCTTGGTGCGCAAGGCATATGAGGAATCAAAATAAATGGAAATTGCTATAAGGTTAAAATGAATTTGAAAGACTGTTGTAAAATGCGATGATTCTACAGTATTTTGCAACAGTCTTTTCTGACAATGAGATTTATAACCGTTAGATGAAAGTTTACATTTTTACAAATACATCTTTTCCAAGGCCGCATATCGGACAAACCCAGTCATCAGGAATATCCTCAAATGCAGTTCCAGGTGCGATACCATTATCAGGATCTCCGATTTTTGGGTCATAGATATAACCACATGGTTCACATAAATATTGGTCCATAATCTCACCTCCTTTATTGGCTGAGTACTCACAGAGCCCTTATTTCCTATCATTGAGGGAATTTTTCCAAGAGTACTTTGGCATGAATTGTGGTTAGTATGAGCTGATTTTGGAAAAATTATTATAAAAGATAGAATAATATAAAAAGGAGTGCTTTATGGAAATTGAACGGAAATATTTGATAACCTCCCCTTTACAGGGATATGAAAGGTTTCCCTCTCATTTTATTGAACAAGCATATCTGTGTACAGAGCCAGTAGTACGGATTCGGAAGGAGGACGATTCTTGTTATTTGACCTATAAATCAAAGGGACTTATGGTAAGGGAAGAGTATAACCTCCCTCTCACCTTAGAGGCATATGAACATCTTTTGCTTAAAGCAGATGGCATTATTTTGACAAAGCAAAGATATTTAATTCCCATAGAAGATACTAACCTTACTATTGAATTAGATGTGTTTTCAGGAGAATATGAGGGACTTATGCTGGCAGAGGTGGAATTTAAGACCGAGGAGGAGGCAAAGAATTTTAAACCTCCACAATGGTTTGGAAGAGAAGTGACCTTTTCAGGGGAATATCAAAATAGCTATCTATCAACTCATAAACCCTATTCTTCCAATCCACATATCCCCACAATTTAAAATAAAGGCATTGAAAAAACTATATTCTTTTATCAAAATAGCTATATATGAGATTATAGTTTTGAATATCTATATATAGCATAATTTTTAAAAGTAAAAAAAGACTTTTTCAAGGTCCTTGTTAGAGGTAAGAGAGTTTTTGCTAAAAAATGTTAAAAAGGGGGTTGTCCCAAAAGAATGATGAATCATGGAGACTTTTGGGACATTTTATATTTACTACAAAGGAGTAAAACCATATACCAATGGACAGAGAATCATACATCCAATCGTCAAAATAATAGTAATGGGAAGTCCTATTTTCACATAATCGATAAATCGATAGCCCGCCACCAGGGTTTGAGTTACACTAGGAGTTCCAATGGGAGTAGCCAATGCCGTGCTGCCGCCAATGATGCATGCCAGGATAAAAGGTTCCGGCTGGATTCCAATTTGAAATCCAATATTGATAAAAATAGGAGTCAGCATAGCTAGAACTGCTGTGTTAGACATAAAATTGGTCAAAACCGTAGAAAGTATGACACATATGGTAAGAAGTACAAAAGGGGAGGCATTTTGTCCGCCAAATATAGACAAAATCCATTCTGCTAACATCCTTCCACCACCGCTAGCATCTAATCCTTTTGCAAATCCTTGAACAGCTCCTAGAATGATGATGGTATTCCAATCCATGATTCGCATAGCCTTCTTAAAATCCATACAACCTATTAGCAGTAATATGGTTGCTCCTGTAAGGGCAATCACAGCAACATTCCAGACATTCATGATAAAACCGAGAATGCATAATATCATTACAATACCAGATGCTCCCATTTTCCAGGTAAAGGTTTGTCCATTTTCCCAAGACATTTTTTCCTCAGAGACAGTAGCTAATACATTTACGTCTTCAAAGGTAAAGTATTTTTTTTCCAGATGATATCCAAATGTGGCAAAATATATTGCAAGTATAAGACATAAAGGTCCACATACATAGCTTAATTCAAAAAATTCGAGAGGCCGACACCCTTCAGTTGCTTCTAATACTTGCTGGGCGGCAAGTTGAGCTGTTGAGCCTACCATGGTACAGGAACCTCCGATTGCAGAGGCCATACCAATCCCCATGATGATATTTTTATTGGTAAGTCTTCCCTCTGATTTTAATACCAGAGATCCTACAAGGGGGATACATACTGCAACTACAGCAGAATTGCTTAAAAATGCAGAGAGGGCGGCGGAAAACAGTACCATAAAAAACAGGAAACATCGTTCATTTTTTACAATGGGGAGAGTACTTAAACGTTCCCCCAACCATGTGGCAAGTCCAGACTCAAAGATACAGTTTCCTATTACTAACATTCCTGCCACCATCATAACGCTTGTGTTGGAAAAGCCACTATAAATATCTGAGAAGGGAATAATCTTAAAGATTCCCATGGCAAGGGCTGCTAGCATTGCAGTGACAGGAAGCGGAATCTTTTCTAACGCAAAGGATATGATTGCAAATAAAATAATAATAATAGCAATAGTAGTTTGACTCATTTACAGTTTATTCACCTCTGCCTCCAATCTTTCTAATGCTTCTTTTAAGGTTTTTTTGGTACAGGCAATATTCATCCGCATAAATCCAACTCCATCAGGACCAAAGGTCGCTCCATCATTCAGTCCCAATTTTACTTTCTCACGGAAAAATGCCTTTAGTTTAGATTGGTCCATACCCAGACCAGAACAATCTAACCAGATTAAGTAAGTTGCTTCTGGATTCCCTACTTTTATTTTAGGAACTCTGGTCTGAAGAAATTCTGTGGTAAAGTTTTTGTTTTCCTCTAGGTATTCCATCAGCTCATCTGCATAATAATCACATTTGGTATATGCTGTCACAAAGGCAATATTTCCAAAAATTGTGCGTCCATATGCTTTATTATTTACAATAGCTGTCTCGATTTTATCGCGGGCAGTAGTTTCTGGAATGATAGCTGCTCCTACACGAAAACCTGCAATATTGAATGTTTTACTTGGGTTGATGAGAACCATACTGTTGTTATAATAGTGTTCTCCTAGAGTTCCAAAGGAAACATGGTGGAATCCTTTATAAGTCAAATCACAGTGGATTTCGTCTACTACAATAAATACTCCATATTTTAGACAGAGATCTCCTACAGCAGTCAGCTCTTCCTTTGTCCAGGCACGCATAACAGGATTATGGGGACTACATAAAAGGAGAAGCTTTGTTCTAGCATCCTTTAACTTTTGTTCCAAGTCGTCTAGGTCCATAGTATAGTGAAGATTTTCTCCTTTGACCAGAGGATTTGCCACTAACTGTCGTCCATTATTGATTACTAAAGCATGAAAAGGAGGATATACAGGGGTTTGGATAATCACCTTGTCACCAGGTGCAGTAAATGCATCAATGGCAAATTTGATAAAAGGCATAACCCCTTGACCATATTTTACCCATTCTGGTTTTACATCCCAGCTATGGCGGTCCCTCATCCATCTGGCGGCGGAAGATTCAAATTCCTCTTGGTTTGCCGGATAGCCAAAGCAGGAATGGTCCATTCTGGCCTTTAATGCCTGAGAAATTTCCACAGGAGCTGCAAAATCGGTATCAGCAATCCACATGGGGATTACATCTTCAGGATAGGAAGCTGCCTCATACTTTTTACATTCCGTGTTTCTTCGATTTATTTCTAAATTAAAATCATGTTTCATGTCTATAACCCTCCTTTGTTTTTTACATACAATCTTTGACATCAAGAGAAATCACCATATGTTCCTTTTCTGACCATAAATCCTTTGTAAATTTTTCAGCATGATGCTCACTGAACAGAGCAGGAAGTCCTCCTGTATGGATAAACAGGACATTGGAACCAGCAGGAATCTTCTCTGTCTCAACTAAATCAAGAAGTGCAGTAAATCCTTTGCCTGTATAGGTTGGGTCAACAAATAGTCCTTCTGTCCTGGCGAGACGGTAGATAGTTTCAAAGGTCTTATCATCAGGCTTGTCATATCCTATGCCCCAGTAATCTCCATAGATTTTTAAGTCTTGAGGCTCTGCATGAATGCCAAGTTCAAATTTTTCACTGGCCGCATTGATTAACTCTGCCATCTTTATATTGTTCTGTTTGGAATAGGGGCTGACTGTAGAGCCAATTACCTCAAAGGGAGCATTGTAGTACTTTGCACCTAACCACAATCCAGCAAAAGTTCCATTAGAACCAGAGGAGCAAACCACATAATCAATATTGGTATTCATCTCTTTTAGCTGGTCTAAAATCTCCTTTACCGCATCGAAATATCCCATAGCTCCAAGAGGAGTACTTCCCCCAGCAGGCATTTCATAGACCTTTTCTCCTTTAGCAGCATACAGCTCTATAACCTTTTTTGCCACAGCTTTGCGCAGAGCAGCAGTTTCTTCTTTAATAATATGAGGTGGTTTCCCTTCTGAATGGCTGTCAATGCTAGCCATATCCATAAAGATTACATCACAGTCAAGAATCGCATCCAAAAGAAGATTGCCACTGAGCCTTTCTGGTGGCTGGGCTGTTTTCATATTTGCCACAATAATAGATTTCATTCCATATTTGCATGCTACGGCTGCTGTCTGCCGTCCATGATTCGTCTGAACTCCACCAAAGGTCATGAGTGCAGTACAACCCTGCTGTTTCGCCTCCCTAACCAGATAATCTAACTTGCGCAGCTTATTTCCTCCAAACCCTAATCCAGATAAATCATCACGCTTAATATAAATATTTGATTTGGTCTCTTTACTTAAATTTTCCAGTTTATGTAATGGGGTGGGGAATATTCCAGTATGTTCTTTTTTTAATTCGGTATGTTTCATAGAAACCTCCTTATTGAGCTTTGGTAGTTGGTGAAGTATTTATAGTATCATGAATCAATAGAATGAATATGAATTTTATATATTTTGAGTAGATGCTAAAACATCCACATCACAGTAGGAGTTATAAGCACACATGCTGTTGCAATAATTACTGGAACCACACAACGCTTAATGACATCTGTGATTTCTAAATCTACCATAGCTGGAATTGCAATAACTGCTGGACAGAAAGGAGATAATGTTCTTCCTACAGAACCAGATAAATGCATAGGAACTACCATACTTTGAGCTGAGATACCAAGCATTTCTGCCAGGTTTGGTGCCAGAGGTCCAAAGGCATAGAAGGGGGCATTACCACTTCCAGTTAGAGCACCAGTCAGGAAAATCAGAGCACTTAATGCAATCATTACTAACAAACCTGCTCCTTGAATAGAAGCCATTTTTTCTGCCAAGATATTGATACCACCAAGCTGTTTGACACCTTCAGAAAAAATGTAAGCAGCAATAATCATGGCAACTACTTTGTTAAAATAATCTGCCATAAAGAGACAGACATCATTGATTAAGTTAGTAACTACAGAAATTTCATTTCTTCTGCGAATCAGCTCAAAGAGGAATGCAATCACAAAACCAATAACATTTGCAGTAATTACATCCATTTTGATAGATGGAATAAAGCTGAATGCAACCACTAAGGCTAAGGGAATAACTGGAAGGAATCCATAAATAGCTGGACGTCTATCCTCTGGCTTTTCCTCACCAGAGGCAGAAGATTCAAAGACCAATCCCCCAAATTCTTTTTTATCTCTGCTCTTAAAATATAGAGGTATCACAACTGCCATAACAAGAATTGTTACCAGTCCTACCTTGCCCTCGTACTGAGTAAAATATTCCATAGGAGGAAGGTCCATAACACCTGCGGTAAAGATTGCGCTGCTGTCGTTTAAGCCTTGGTCCAAAAATCCGCACATGATAATAGTACTCACACAACTTAAACGACTTACTCCAAGCTGCAGCAGGATAGGATACATAGTTACCATAAACAACATTCCAAGAGCTACCTGACTGGTAATAAACAGCTTTAAGGCAGAGCCAAGAAGATATACAAGAGCCAGCAACAGATAGGGCTGTTTAAAGTTCTTCAACAATTTTTTAGCTCCATTGGCCAGCACATTAGCTGCCTTTAAATGGTTCATAAACATTACATAAGCACCACCAGCCATAATGGTGACACCGATTCCGCCAGCAGTATCTTTCATCTTAACTCTGATGAAATCAAAGATATCAAGAAACATATTTCCTGTAGTGTTATCACCCAGGATAGATTCTCCCTTAATTACAGTTGCAATAAAAAGGAAAATGATTCCCAAAGCAATAAAGGCAAATCGAGAATTGAACTTTTTCAAAATTGCGAAAACTGCACATATAATTGCCAATAATGTAAATAGTACCAATAAAATTTCCTGCATAGTCCCTCCTTTTTCCGCTTTGGTATTAAAAAAATACCAGTTCCTCTTGTTTCTTTTAGATGTTAATTTCTATTTCTAATTATCCCTCCTCCCTAACTGCAATTACCTCTATCTCTACCTTTGCATCTTTAGGAAGCCTGGCTACCTGGACAGTGGATCTAGCTGGATAAGGGGAATCAAAACATTGGTCATATACTTCATTCATCTTGTCAAAGTCTTGTAAATCTTGTAAATAGACAGTAGTTTTTATAACATGTTCCAGGCTTAATCCAGCTTCCATTAAAATCATCTGTATGTTTTGGATAGACTGCTTGGTCTGCTCTTCGATGGTTTCAGGCATCTTCAAATTTGTTGGGTCAATGGGGAGTTGACCAGACACAAAAAGCATAGTGCCATTAGAAACTGCCTGAGAATAGGGGCCAATTGCTTTGAGAGCATTTTTGCTAATAATTTCTTGCATTTCAACCTCCTTAATAATAATTTTTTATTATCAACACCCTTACTATATAATATTTTTGGTAATTTTGTCAATATATATTGCAAAAAAATTATTTTTATGTATAATTTTTATTATATACATAGTTTTAAAGATAAAAAATTATTATTTTTAGGATTGAGAATACACAAAATCGCTAGTCTAGTAAGAGAATTATCATTTTGCTTGATTCGTTAAAAAATGATGATATCAGTACGCTAGAATTGTAATTACTTTGTGGAAAATGTCAATTTTTTGTGTTAAACTGGAATATATTACAATTATTTATTGCAATAGGTGCTTGAGAAATCTAATATTGCCAGAATTTTTTAAATCTCAAATGTCTATTGA
>DEPC01000231.1 GCA_002358555.1 Hungatella sp. UBA3402
ATCGGTGCTCTGCTTCGTGGTGTTCAGAGAACTGAAATCGAAAGAGGACAGTGTCTGTGTAAACCAGGTTCCGTAAAGTGTCATCATAAGTTTACTGCTCAGGTTTACGTTCTGACTAAGGACGAGGGTGGCCGTCATACTCCTTTCTTCAACAACTATCGTCCACAGTTCTATTTCAGAACAACTGATGTTACTGGTGTTTGCGAACTGCCTACTGGTACTGAGATGTGTATGCCTGGCGACAACGTAGAGATGAGCGTTGAGTTGATTCATCCAGTAGCTATGGAGCAGGGTTTGCGTTTCGCTATCCGTGAAGGTGGTAGAACCGTTGGTTCTGGTAGAGTTGTTTCTATCGTTGAGTAATCTTTGATAGTGTCTCTAAAAAGTTAGATTTATGGGGCTTTCCGAGAAATCGGGAAGCCCTTTTTGCAATTTTGTAACAGTGAAAAAATTGAAAACGGTGCCCACATGATGACATAAAATAGAATTTCGATAAAATTTGGCACCATTTTCATCAGAGGTTACTTTTACCAACACTATTAAGTGAAAGAGCAGGGGAGATGTTCAACAAAAGAACATAGATTGGTTTATCAAGTAAATGAAGATAATTTAACTGGTACAACGAATTAATTTAATAGTATATACTTATAGATATCACTATTAGAGTGCTTAGAAGTATGTTACAAAAAGCTGTTATAAAATGTAGTAAAAAGCAAGAGCAATTCTATTTTAAAATATCATTTCAATATGAATCTTCCCGAAATTCCATTGCAGTTCGTATATTTTTTTGATATAATACCACAGTATCATATATTATTAATCAGCAGAACGGAGTTTATTATGAGATATCGCTTTTTGCTCTTTGATGTGGATAATACTCTGCTGGATTTTGATGCCAATGAGGCAGAATCCTTTCGCTCTATGATAGAGCAAGTGGGAGAAACTTGGACACAGGAGCTCTATGAAACTTACAGGCAGATGAATATAAATTTGTGGAAACAGATTGAGCGAAAAGAAATTAGTGTTGAGGAAGGAATAAACCGCCGTTTTTCAGACTTAATGGCCCTGTATGGCAAATGTGTAGATGGTAAGAAATGGGAAGAGATATACCGTTTTTATTTGAATCAAGGAGCACAGAAAATACCTCAGGTTGATTTAGTTTTGCAGAATTTGAAAAAACAAGGTTATGAATTATATGTCATCACTAATGGGGTGGAGGAAACCCAAGTATCTCGAATGAAAAAGTCAGGTCTTGACCAATATTTTAGAGAATCTTTCATTTCTGGAAAAGTAGGTATCGGAAAGCCATCAAAAGAATTTTTTGATTATGTAAAGTTACATATTGATGGATTTGAAGAATATTCTGCATTGATTATAGGCGATTCTTTGACTTCAGATATCAAAGGTGGAATCGATAATGGTATAGATACTTGCTGGTTTTATCGGGATAAGAAAAAAGAACTTTGGGAAGAAGAACTAAAGGAAAGTGGATTACAGCCGACGTATAAAATTAGAAAGCTGACAGAATTATTGACGATTTTATCTCATTGAATGAAGAAAGGGGCTTATCGCCCAGACATTAGCAAGCTTGTCAGTGCGGTAGGCCCTTTCTGTTCTCTATAAGTGATTGCTTTTTTGAAGTCAATCAGATAATAGATAAGGCAACACAATCAATTATATAATTCCAAGAATATAATTAGCTAATCCTGCTGCTAACTGTGCATGGCCAGCTTCTGTTAAATGCATGAAGTCAATTTCATTGGGCTTTGCGGTAAGCATCTTGTTGGCATCTAGATAATGACATCCCATTAACTTTGCAATGGTTTCATATTCTTTGGCTAGTCCTTTAGATTTTTGAGAACAGCCTTTTCCCATGGTTGCCGCTATTGCCGTGTTTATGTATTCTGTGCTGATGTTCTGAGGTGTTACAATCAGAATTTCAGGCTTTCCGTCCAGCCAACAGTCTGTAGTTGCCAAGGCTTTGGCAATTAGACGTTTAAGTCCAAGTGCGATACATGCAGACGAAGCACCAAAACGCTCTTTGGTATCATTAGTGCCTAACATGATTACTAAAAGAGCTACTGGTTCATGGGTCATAAGGCAAGGATACAGATAGTCAAGGCCGGACAAACCTTCATGGATAGGGTCAGGAAAGCTGGTGGTTCGACCAGACAAGCCTTCTTCAAGTACTAAAAAATCGTCCCCCAGGTACTTCTGAAGCAAACAGGTCCAGCGCTGTTCCTCATCAAAGCGCCCATTTGTCTCGGCACAGTATCCATGAGTATTGGAATCGCCGAAACATACAATATGCTTTTTCACAATCTATCACAACTCCTTCGCTTACAGGTCTTTTGTGTCAGCGATGGCCTGCTTAATGTCTTTGTAAAGCTGAACTAGGTCAGGGTTATCCAAGGCAACCGGAAGGAATGGTAGTCTGGGGTCTCCCATAGGACATCCATCGAGTGAAATGATACCTTTTACTGCACCATGCATAGAGGCAAAGGAGCAGAGACGATAAATCAAAGGAGTGACAATCGCCTGGACATCAGCAGCCCTGTTCCATTCGCCACGATTGATGAGTTCATCCATTTTTAGATATAATTCAGGCATAGCTCCATAGGTTCCGCCGATTCCTGAATCAGCCCCCATAAGTCTTCCAGCTACAAATTGCTCGTCAGGGCCATTGAACACGATAAAATCTTTTCCGCCAGCGTTTTTGAACCGAAGGATATCTTGAGCAGGGTCCGAGGAACATTTCACACCAGCTACCCGTTCATTTTCCAGCATCCGATGGAATAAGTTCATAGATAAATTAAATCCGGTCAACTGTGGAATATTGTAGATAAAAAATGGCAGGTCTGCAGCTTTGGTAATTTCAGTCCAATGCTGATAGACACTTTCTTCCCCAAGGCGGTAATAAACACATGGCACTGCAGAGGTAGCATCTGCTCCTACCTTTTCTGCATGAGCTGCCAGCATAGCGGAATGTCTGGTGTCTGGACAACCTACATGAACAATAATATTCATGTCATCTCCTATCTCATTCACTACAGTTTCAGTTACCAGCATACGCTCTTCTGTATCCAGAAGAAATCCTTCGCCAGTGCTGCCGCATACATACATCTGCTTCACGCCTTTGTCACGGAAGTAGCGGGATACGGCTTTTACTGCGTCCACATCAATGGAACCGTCTTTTTTAAAAGGGGTATTAAGGGCAACAGTAATGTGGCGGAATTTATCCGTCTCGTATTTTGACATAAGGGCACCTGTCCTTTCAAAAGAAAAATGATTGTTACCACCTTAAATCATACCACTATTAGAGAAAGAAATCAAGAAGTAAAGAAAATTTTTTTTGCGCTTCCAGTGGTATTGAAAAAATTTTTTACATATGTTATATTATAGTATATAGCTATGTGATTTTATTATCATACCAATTTAATAAGGAGGCTGCAAAAATGAATTTGACAAATCAGGAAATTTTGGAACAGATTAAAGGTGGATTGATTGTTTCCTGCCAGGCTTTAGAGACAGAACCTCTCCATAGTTCCTATATCATGTCCAGGATGGCATATGCGGCCATGTTGGGCGGGGCAGTGGGTATCCGTGCGAATACCATAGTAGATATTACTGAGATTAAAAAAAACGTGTCGCTTCCCATTATTGGCATTATTAAACAGAATTATGGGGATTGCAATGTGTATATTACACCAACCATGAAGGAGATTGATGCGCTGGTGGAATGTGGAGTTTCTATTATTGCCACGGATGCTACCCATAGACCTAGACCAGATGGAAAGAGTTTGGACGAGTTCTTTGGAGAAGTACGAACAAAGTATCCAAATCAGTTGTTCATGGCAGACTGCTCTTCTTATGAAGAAGGTATCCATGCGGCAGAGATTGGATTTGACTTGGTGGGCACTACCATGAATGGCTATACGGAATATACCAAAGGAAGTTCCCTTCCCAATATTGAATTGATGAAGCGTTTGGTTGATAATTGTAAAAAACCGATTATAGCAGAAGGAGGAATCTGGCTTCCAGAACAGTTAAAGGCTGCACTGGATGCAGGTGTATTGGCAGCTGTAATCGGAGGAGCCATTACCAGACCATTAGAAATCACAAAACGCTTTGTAGCTGCAATATCTGAATAAGAAACTTTCTGCAAGGTCAAACGATAATGCAAACAGAGCGTTCTCGGCAGCAACCCTAGTAGTAAGAAGCTTTCAGGAGGGCTGTGGAAAGGAATCAAGGAATATGAGAATAGCAGCTTTAGATATTGGCGGTACTTCCATAAAATCTGGGATATGGAATGGTCAAGAGTTTGTGGAAGTAAAGGAGTGGGATACCAATGCAAAAAATGGCGGTGTCTATGTAGTGGAGCGTATCAAGGAGATTCTTGATACATATAAGCCATTTGAAGCTATAGGAATCAGTACAGCTGGACAAGTTAATTCCAAAGAGGGATATATCCGTTATGCCAATGAAAATATACCTGGCTATACAGGAACACGACTAAAAGATATTGTAGAAACAGAATTCAAAGTGCCTGCAGCAGTGGAAAATGATGTGAATGCCGCGGCTTTGGGGGAAGCCAGGTTTGGTGCAGGCAAAGAATTTGATGATTTCTTATGTATCACTTATGGAACTGGAGTAGGTGGTGCCATTGTTATCAAGAAGCAGATTTATGGAGGAAACAACTATTCTGCTGGAGAATTTGGTGGGATATTGATTCATCCAGAAGACCGCATAGAGGGGAATCCCTTTAGTGGATGCTATGAGAAATATGCTTCTGCCACAGCATTAGTAGCTAGGGCAAAGGAGCATGACAAAAGTCTGATAAATGGCAGAGAGATTTTTGCCAGGATTCAGGAGGAGGCAATAAGAGTAATCGTGGACAAATGGATTGATGAGATTGTCCATGGACTGGTAACGGTGATTCATATTTTTAATCCGTCCTGTGTAATTTTGGGCGGCGGTGTTATGGAGCAGCCGTATATTCTGGAACAGGTCAGAAAAAAGACGGCTGACCGAGTTATGAGCAGTTTTCGAGATGTAGAGCTAAAGACAGCAGCTTTGGGCAACAGAGCTGGTCTTATGGGAGCATCTTGGCTTGCTATAGAACAAACGAAAAGGACAGAATAAAAAACAGTTAGAAGAATGACAGAAGGAGGGGTATTGATGCAAGGTGATTTTTTGGTAAAAATAAGGACTGCATATAATCAGTTTACAAAAGCGGAAAAAAAGGTGGCTGACTATATTCTGCAAAATCCAAGGGAAGTATTGTTTATGTCTATTACGGATTTAGCAGAAGCCTGCAATGTAGGTGATACCAGCGTGTTTCGGTTTTGCAAATCAATGGAACTAAAAGGGTATCAAGAATTTAAGATGGTATTGTCTCTAAGTCTTAATGAGGATGCAAAAGAGGCTAGCAGACTTTCAGGCAATATCAGTCTAAATGATACGTTTCAAGAATTAGCTCAGAAGGTGCTTAGTACCAATGTTCATGCCTTGACAGAAACCCATTCTCTGTTAGATGAGAATATTTTTAACCAGGCTATTGATTGTCTTCATGAGGCAAAAAAAATCTATTTTTTCGGGGTAGGAGCGAGTGTTCTCACTGCTTTGAAAGCGGCCAACAAATTTTTGCGTATTGAGCCGAAGGTATACTGTATTCAAGATTCGCATATGCAAGCCATGGTAGCTTCCATGATGAATCCAGAGGAAGTGGCAGTCGTATTTTCCTATTCTGGGGCTACAAAAGATACCATCCATGTGGCGCAACTTGCTAAGCAGGCAGGAGCAAAGGTAATTTGCATTACAAGGTTTATCAAGTCACCATTGACTGCTTATGCAGATTTAACTCTGCTCAGCGGAGCCAATGAGGGACCGCTTCAAGGAGGTTCTACATCTGGAGAGATTAGCCAGTTGTTTTTAATTGACTTAATGTATACTGAATATTACCGAAGATATTTTGAGACATGCAGCAAAAATAATGAGAGAACTTCAGGGTCTGTGATGGAAAGACTTTGTTAAAACAGGTTTGGAATAGATTTGGATATGCTTCTTGTCAAGTAGCCAAATAAATATTTAGATGGCAAGTGGGAACTATTGTAAAATACTATCATTCTACCATATATAGATGTGATATTGGAAATATTTGAACTGTATATGGTAGAAATCTGTTATTTTGCAATAGTTCCTTTTATAGTTTCATTATTTAGGATAGGTCTGTTGGCGCAACTTTCTTCCGTGCTGGTGGTTGGCAATTTTAATGATATATAGCTGCGAATTAGAATTTTCCTATTTTTTTAGAAGGAATCTTTGCGGAATGTCTGGCAGAATTTTCAAACTATATTTTCCTTTTGCTGTGACAAACGATAGGAATGATAGATGTGAAAAATCTTTCTTTTTAGTCAATATTGACAAAAGAATTTTTTTGATATATAATCAAAATATAACAATAAATGGGATAAAAATCCCTTATAAGTTGGTGAAAATTTATAAAGGAGGATAAGAAATGAAAAAATTTTTATCATTAGGTCTGGCAGCAGCATTGTTGGTGACAACGCTAGCTGGCTGTGGAGGACAGAGCACTACAGAAACAACCGCAGGTGGGGGAGGAGAAAGGTCTGATGCAGGTGGAGCAGCTCCTGAAGCACCAACAGCTTCTGGAGATACGGTTGAGATTACCTGGTGGGCATTCCCTACCTTTACACAGGATACAGACCAACCAGCAGGCACTTATGAGGCTGAAATTATTGCAGCTTTTGAGGCAAAGAATCCTGGCATTAAGGTGAATCTGGAAACCATCGACTTTACCTCAGGCCCAGAGAAGATTACAGCTGCTATTGAGGCAGGAACTGTATGTGATGTATTGTTTGATGCCCCAGGACGTATCATCTCTTATGCACAGAACGGAAAATTGGTAAAATTAGATGATATGTTCACAGATGAATATGTAAAAGATGTGAATAATGAGGCTCTTTTAAATTCCTGTAAGTCTGATGATGGAAGCTATTATATGTATCCTATCAGTACAGCAGCATTTTGCATGGCAGTAAGCAAGCAGGCATTAGAATCTGCAGATGCCATGAACTGTATTAACTTAGAAGGCGACAGGACATGGACAACAGCTCAATTTGAAGAATTGCTCCAGAAATTCAATGCAGCAGGTTTAAACGGCGCAACCGTATATTGTTCTGGTCAAGGCGGCGACCAGGGTATCCGTGCATTTGTAACCAATTTGTATGATAGCCAGGTGACAAATGACGAGATAACCGAATACACCTTAAATGATGAAGGTGGAATTAAGGCTATGACCAAGATTAAAGAGTGGGTTGATGCAGGCTATATGTTGAATGGTTCTGCCTACAATGGTGGCGAAGATGTAGACCAGTTTGTAGCAGGAAATACTGCATTTACTACCCTGTGGTCTCCAGGTCTTGCCTCTCAGAGAGCAGAGACTTTAAAGGAAAATGGCATTGAAGCTATTGCCCTTCCATTCCCGTCTGAAGATGGAACTCCAGAACTAGAATATCTGGTAAATGGATTCTGTGTATTTGACAATGGCGATGCAGCAAGAGCAGAAGCTTCTAAGACATTTATTGACTTCATCTGTAATGATGAAGAATGGGGACCCAAGAATGTAGTAAGAACCAGTGTATTCCCAGTTCGTCAGTCCATGGGCGATTTGTATCCAGGGGATGCAGAGATGCAGTTTTATGGCAGCCTGACCAAGTATTATTCTCCATACTACAATACTATCAAAGGCTTTGCAGAGATGAGAACTTATTGGTTCCCAATGCTTCAGGCAGTGTTAAATGGCGATTCCACCCCAGAGGATGCGGTAAATGATTTTGTAACAAAAGCTAACCAGTCAATCGCGAATGCACAGTAAACTCCTGTACTTCGCAGTATTACCCTTTCCCAGTAAGGCAGATGGCATTTCTCTTCTTCTCCTCATACAAACTAGTATGAGGAGAAGTTTTTCAGAAGCTTGGTAACAGTACCAGCTGGATTGGAGGAATTATGAAACATTCCAAATTTAATAAAATCCGTATGAGAGAAACAATGGTTTCCTATGCATTCCTGGCACCAGCCCTGTTTTTTTTCTGTATCTTTGTGCTTTTGCCTATGATTATGGGCGTTGTGACCAGTCTCTTTCGCTATAATATGAAAGGCATGACATTTATTGGCTTTGACAATTATGTAAATATGTTCAAGGATGATGTCTGGCAGAAGTCTCTAGTCAATACATTGATTCTAGTGGTAGGCTCTGTACCTATTACCGTATTATTTGCATTGTTTGTGGCTGCTTTAACTTATGAGAAAAGTCCGATTACCCGTTCCTTTTTTAGATGTGTATTTTTCCTTCCAGTAGTAACTGGTACTGTGGCTGTTACCGTTGTTTGGAAATGGATTTATGACCCCTTAAACGGTATTTTAAACTGGCTGCTAAAAAGCATGAATATCATCGAAAAAAATATTATGTGGACAGGTGATAAGAAATTTGCATTGTGGGCAATTCTGATTATTCTGATTACCACAAGTGTAGGTCAGCCTATTATCCTTTACATTGCCTCTCTTGGAAATGTACCTAAAGATTATGTGGAGGCAGCAGCTGTGGACGGAGCGAATGACCTTCAGATTTTCTGGCAGATTAAATGGCCGAGCCTTTTACCTACCACTCTCTATATTGTAGTAATCACCACCATCAACTCATTCCAATGTTTTTCCTTGATTCAGCTTTTAACTTCTGGTGGTCCCAACTACCGGACAACAACCATCATGTTCTATCTGTATGAAAATGCATTTAAGCGATTTGAGTATGGGTATGCCAATGCTATGGGTGTGGTGTTAGCCCTTATCATAGGGGGCATCAGCTTTATCCAGTTCAAGGCATTGGGCAGTGATGTTGAATATTAAGAAAGGGGAGAATACTATGAAAAAGAAGACCAGTATTTTGGATATTATTTCAATGATATTCCTATTGATTTTTAGCTTTATATTTATTTTTCCCTTTTACTGGATTGTCACAGGGGCCTTCAAATCTCAGAAGGTTACAGTAAAGCTTCCGCCGGAATGGTTTCCGTTAAGTCCAACCTTAGATAATTTCCGAAAGCTTATGCAAAATCCAGCACTTCAATGGCTGTGGAACAGTATTTTCATCTGTGCGATTACTATGTTGATTGTCTGTGTGGTATCTTCTATGGCAGGTTATGTACTGGCAAAAAAGAGGTTTTATGGTCAGGCAACCTTGTTTAGTATCTTTGTGTTTGCCATGGCTCTTCCCAAACAGGTTATCCTGGTTCCTCTGATGAAGTTAGTAAGTTTTATGGGAATCCATGATACTCCTTGGGCAATTATTCTTCCTCTTTGTGGCTGGCCTTTTGGCGTATTCTTAATGAAACAGTTTAGTGAAAATATTCCTACAGAGCTTTTGGAAGCAGCTAAGATAGATGGCAGTGGAGAGATTTTGACTTTTAGCAATATTGTTATGCCTATCGTAAAACCAGGTTTTGGAGCTTTGGCAATTTTTACTTTTATCAATACCTGGAATGATTATTTTATGCAGTTGGTTATGCTGAATTCCCGCAGTAAGCTGACTATTTCCTTGGGTGTAGCGACTCTCCAGCAGGAGTTCTCAACAAACTATGGAGTGATTATGGCAGGTGCAGCTATGGCAGCAGTACCTATTGTAGCAGTATTTTTGGTATTCCAGAATTATTTTACTCAGGGTATTACTATGGGAGCAGTAAAAGGATAACAATAACTAGGGCTGTTGCAAAATAATAGTAATTCTACAATATCCATGAGATTTACGAGATATATTGTAGAAATCTATTATTTTACAACAGCCTCATTATATTACAGCAATTTCAAGCAGAATGACAGATTGGTAATATCTTTAGAACCGGAAGATTGCTGTACCATATGCTGGAAGGGGATAGGCAAAGGAGAATGGTTGATTATCACATTCTGTCTTGGTAGAGCGATAAGTCACCTTATCATCGCCAGTTTTATAGAGACCATGAGTTTGGTCTAAAAGCAGAGTGAAATTTCCCTTTTTGGGTACGCCTACTCGGTAATCTGGTCTTGCAACAGGAGTGAAGTTACAAATAAATAACAGATTCTGTTTTCCAGTTTTGTTGCTGCGAACAAAGCTAAAGATGCTGCGGTCTCCGTCATTGGCATTAATCCATTGGAAGCCATCCCAGTCATAGTCTAAGCTGTACATAGATGGATATTTTTTATAAATATGGAGCAAATCTTTAAAATAATTCTGTAAGTCTTTGTGAAGAGGCTCTTCTGCCAAATACCAGTCTAAGGAAACCTTTTCATCCCATTCATGAAGCTGTCCGAAATCCTGTCCCATAAACAGAAGTTTCTTGCCAGGATGCCCCATCATAAAGGTATAGCCAACCTTTAAGTTTGCAAATTTATCGTCATCAAGGCCAGGCATCTTGTTAATCATAGAGCATTTTAAATGAACAACCTCATCATGGGAAAGTACCAGGATAAAATTCTCACTGGTGGCATAGGTCATGCCAAAGGTCATCTTGTGATGATTGTATTTGCGGAAATAGGGGTCAAGCTTCATGTACTCCAAAAAATCGTGCATCCAACCCATATTCCACTTAAACTTAAAGCCAAGACCATTATCTTCTGGTTTTCCAGTTACCATAGGCCAAGCAGTAGATTCCTCGGCAATAACCATAGCACCTTTACATCTCTGATTTATAATACTATTGAGGTGGCGGAAGAATTCGATAGCTTCCAAATTTTTATTTTCACCATATTTGTTAGCTACCCAGTTGCCAGCAGAACGGCCATAATCTAAGTACAACATAGAAGCTACTGCATCTACCCGAAGTCCATCAATATGGTACTTTTCAATCCAGTAAAGAGCATTGGAGATGAGGAAATTGGTCACTTCATGTTTCTCATAGTCAAATACCTTAGTTCCCCAGTCTGGATGCTCCCCTTTCCTGCTGTCTGCATACTCATATAAAGCTTGCCCGTCAAAATCAGCCAGTCCATGAGCATCCTTTGGAAAATGTGCAGGAACCCAGTCAAGAATAACACCGATGCCTTTTTTGTGCATATAGTTGACAAAATACATGAATTCTTTTGCAGTACCATAGCGGGAAGTAGGGGCATAATATCCAGTAACCTGATATCCCCAAGAGCCGTCAAAAGGATGTTCTGCAATTCCCATCAGCTCCACATGAGTATAACCCATTTCTTTTACATAATCAGCCAGCTCGTGAGCTGCCTCTATGTAGGTATAGAAGCCGTCTTTTTCTTCCCGATTTTTCTTTTTCCAGGAACCAATATGCACTTCATAGATAGAAAGAGGAGAGGTTAAAAGGTCTGTACTCTTTCTCTTTTGCATCCAGGTATCGTCTTTCCAGACAAAGCCAGAAATATCAGCAGTAATGGAGGCAGTGCCTGGGCGATATTCTGCCTCAAATGCATAAGGGTCAGATTTAAACAATACTTTTCCGCTGGTAGTAGTGATTGCATATTTGTATAGCTGTCCAGTACCAAGTCCAGGCACAAAAACCTCATAGATGCCAGAAGTATCCAAAACCTCCATAGGTGTTGCATCAGGATTCCAATCATTGAAGTCACCAACAACACTCACAGACTGTGCATGAGGCGCCCATACAGCAAAATACATACCCTCTTTTCGTCGATATTTCTTTGGATGTGCACCCAGCTTTTCGTAGATTTCATAATGGGTCCCTTCTCCAAATAGATAGCGGTCAGTTTCAGTAATAAATCCAGTTCCAATTTCCTTCTTCTTGCTAGGTGCCATAACTTATTCCTCCATAATCTTTAAAACAATCCCCCGATTGTCCTCTGATAGTATACTGTCTTAGCAGATTAGAACATTCTTGAAAATGCTTTAAATTGCAAGAATATCTGCTTTAGTGCAGAGGTATTGCCTTTCTCAGACAAACATATTTATGCATCCACCTCAAGACTTTTGAATCTGCGCAGCAAAAACTGATATCTAAGCTGTGCTGCGTTCAATTCATAAATATAACAGTCAATAAGAGTGGGGTCCACCACCTGCTCAAAATGGTTTCTCACAGAATCAATCCTATGGCGGGTTTGCTCAATCTGTGCCTGAAGAGCCTGTCGTTCCCTGAATTTACTCAAGGCTGCACTTAATTTCTTTCCATGTCTTTGCATAATTGTCTTATCTCCTTAATAAAACTTTAATATTGATAAAACAAGTATGTCTGAAAATGGAATTTTTATACATGGAAATTAACCCTATTTTACCATTTTCCAAGAACTAGGTCAACGAGGTCTCTTGAAAAATCTACAAAAAAATAGGAAAATCATCAAGTATTTTAGGCAAGTTTTAGCGAAATAAAAAATACACTTGACATTTTCCCAAAATCTGTGCATAATAGAAGCACAGTCCATATAAATCACAGATATTTTCACAAGTATTCCGTTTTCGGTTATACTGCCTATATCGGGCAGAGATTTCCTTGAGAAATAAAAAGAGAATAAAAATAGCAAAACAGGATTTTGTAAGAGGCTATTGTTGCTTGAATTGCTATTCAAGCGAAATGAAGTAGAATTTGAGTTTTTTGTCTATTTTTATGAAATGAGTAACAAACAGAATGAGAGATAAGGAGGTGTAGATTTATTTTTGTAAAATCAGGGCTTTTGTTGGTCATTTTGTTGGGAGGAGCTTGGTATGATATCAGAGAACAGAGGATTCCCAACTGGTGGTGTGCTCTTGCCTGTGTATGCGGGGGATGTTTAACCTGGATATGTGCTCCTCAAGGGCAAAAGATATGGCAGCCTCTGTTCTATTTGATTCGTCTTTTGGCGGTAATTGCGATTTGGTTTCCCCTATTTAGACTCAGAATGATTGGAGCTGGAGATGTAAAGTTGATGGCATTGATAGCTGGATATCTTGGTTTTGGGACTGGAATTGTTGCTATATTATATGGATTTTTCATTGGAGCTGTTCTGGCTTTCTTAAAAATGCTGATATGCAGGAATCTGCTGCAGCGTCTGAATTATTTTTTCGTCTATATCAGACGGTTACTTCTCACAAAAAAGGCTTTGCCTTATTATCAGGCATCAAGAGATGGAAAGGATATGGTAATTCCATTGGGATTATGTCTGCTGGGAGGTTATATGTGGTATCTGTTAGGGATATTTTAGAAATAAATCATGAAGTAAATAAGGAGGTACAATGGAAAAGATTATGGCAGTCTACGATGTGGATGCCTATTATACAGAGCGTTTTGCTGATGTGGTAAATCAGAAGGAAAAGACTCCTTTTATGGTGATTCCTTTTACTTCGCTGGAGACATTAAAGGAGTATGCGAAAGGCCATTCTATAGAGATTCTTTTGGTTAATGCAGCAGTGCCGACAAAGCATATAGAAGGAATTGCGGCTCAGACAGTAGTTACTCTTGCAGAAGGAGAGGTGGTTTCTGCTACAGGTAGCTATCCAAGTGTTTATAAATATCAGTCTACAGACAGTGTGATTCGGGAAGTAATGTCCTATTATTGTGAAAAACCCCAGGATAACTATGTGGCAGTGGGAAAACAGGCCAAAGTGATTGGTATCTATTCTCCAGTAAGTCGCTGTTTAAAGACATCACTGGCTTTGACCATAGGTCAACAGCTAGCCAGGGATACCAAAGTATTATATATCAGTTTTGAGGCGTTTGCTGGTTTTACAAGGCTCATTGACGGGGATAACAAAGGAGACTTGTCAGATGTACTCTATTTTTTCCGACAAGAAAGTTTTGGAATTATGAGGATGCGGAGTATGGTATATAATTGGAAAGATATGGATTATATTCCACCTGTAAAATATCCAGAAGATTTGGAACAACTGACTGGAGAAGAGGCAGCACATCTGACAGAAAAGATAGCCTCAGAATGTGGGTATGAATATATTGTGATGGATTTAGGGCAGACTATTTGCAACATTATCCCATTGTTGAAGCTCTGTGATATTATCTATATGCCAGTGAAGGAAGATGGTGTTTCCTCTGCCAAGCTAGAGGAATTTGAAGAATACTTAGAATTGTCCCATCAGGAAAAACTTAAAGAGCAGATTCAGAAGGTAAAGTTGCCTTATCACAATAGTTTTGGGAGAAGAGATACTTATATGGAACAGCTTCTTTGGGGAGAATTGGGAGATTATGTGAGGAAGCTTCTGAAAGGAGTGGCATGGAACTAGAACACCACAAGACAATATCAACTAAAAAGGAAAAACAAAATGAGACAGACAAAAACAGGGGAATACGAGAAGAACTGCGCAAGGAGGTGAGAGAAGAAATAAGTGGTATCCAGCAGATAAGCGATGAGGAATTATATGAGATTATTGATAGACATATCTTTAAAAAGGGAGAAGAAGAATACCTGCCTCTGAAAGAACGGATTGAATTAAGAACTGGATTATTTAACTCCTTCCGAAAGCTGGATATTTTGCAACAACTTTTAGATGATACAGAGGTGACAGAAGTAATGATAAATGGTCCAGAACATATTTTTCTGGAGAGAAAGGGGGTGATGGAATCCTGGAATCAGGAATTTGATTCGGAAGAACAGTTGGAGGATATGGTTCAGCAGATAGTCAGTCGTGTCAACCGGACAGTCAATGTGGCTTCTCCGATTGCAGATGCCAGACTTCCTGATGGATCTAGAGTTCATGTAGTACTGCCTCCTATTTCTTTAGATGGGCCTGTAGTGACTATCCGTAAATTTCCAAGGCAAATTACTATGCAAATGTTGATTGAGTCTGGTACAGTCAGCACAGAGGCAGCGAAGTTTTTAGAAAAATTGGTACATGCAGGCTATAATATCTTTATCAGTGGTGGAACCAATTCTGGTAAGACCACATTCTTAAATGCCCTATCGGCATATATTCCCCAGGAAGAACGGGTGATTACGATTGAGGATTCTGCAGAATTGCAGATTCAGCAAGTAAAAAATTTAATTCGCTTGGAAACCCGCAGTGCAAATCCCCAGGGAGAGGGAGCGATTAGCATTGGAGACTTGATTCGTGCATCTTTGAGGATGAATCCAACAGGATACATAATAAAAAAATGAGATTTAAAGCACAACAGAAAGCTCCTTTCCGTCCCAAATACATTCCTTTAAAACATCTTTCACTATATTATTTCGTTCTTCTGGTGAAAACCCTTCCAATCCACGAATAAATTTTGTGATTTCTATTATTTTTTCATGCGTTGATTTTTGCGTTGCAGTGCGTTTGCGTTCCTCTGTCACAGCGATATTACGTTCCCGCTTAAGGGCTTGTAAATCAAGATCTAAGCGTTCCATTTCTGCTACTATGTATTTGGTAACGGATGAATTTTCTGCAAGGGCCAAGGAACCTGCTAAACGCCCAATTTTGGCCTCACAAGAAGTAATTTTACTAGCAATAGTTTTTAGGTCTGGACCTAGATTTTCCGGCGTATTACGGACAAATTTATAGATAATAGATGGATCATGTTCAATGTTGCGAAATATTTCAAGAACCTTATTATCCAAAATTTCAATTTTTATTTGGACCCTGTTGCAGGCATCTACACCCTGCCGCGTCCGACGTAGACAATAATACCACGATGATACACCATCTATTTTTCGTTTCCTGGACACACACATAATAGATCCACAGGAGCAGCGTAGAACACCCTTGAGCAGGGGAACATCATATTTCATGGTTTTATCAAACTTATTCTGTCCAAATTTTGCCTGTACAGCTAACCATTTCTCAGCAGTGAGCCATGGTTTATGGATACCTAAAGTTACCAGCCATTTTTCAGGCGGCTGAAACTGATGCTTATGATTTTTGTTTGTAGACCTTCCATAAACCATAACTCCAACAGAACCATCCCATTTATCTCGTGGAGAATCAGGAGACATTTTACAGCCTTTAGCTGCAAAAAAATCGTAAACTTCAGGGGTAGCTTCTACACAGAATGGCATAGTAAGGATTTTATAGAGCTGGGTTGTACTAAAAAATGCCCCAGAGCGAGTTTTAATTCCCTGTTTCCGAAACGCTGTTTCCATACGCTGCAGGGAGTAATTATTATCTAAAAAGGTATCAAAAATCCAGGTGACATAGGCAACGCCTTCTGGGTCTGGAACAATAGTAACATGTTTTTTTCCGTTTACAATAATGTTTTCTCTTAAGTATCCATAAGGCGGGTTGCCTCCAGTCCAATACCCTTTTTTGACTAATCCAATCATGTTGTCTGTTACTCTTGCAGCTATCGTTTCCCGTTCCATCTGTGCAAAAACTACCGTAACATACATCATAGCTTTTCCAATGGGGGTTGTAGTGTCAATATTTTCCTTTATACTTATAAACATGATATTATGTTCCTCTAACAAAGAATAAATGTTAGAAAAATCGCGAACATTCCGAGACAGACGGTCTAATTGATATACAACTAATGCATCGGTGCAGCCAATCTTAATATCTTCCAGGAGCCTTTTAAGGTCTGGACGATTTGTATTTGCACCAGTATAGTCCTCATCAGAATATTGTTCGATAGACTCTATCTGATTATGAAAACGGTAATTGATATAGTCATGACACATTCTAAATTGATTGTCAACAGAATCTGATTTATCTGAATAGACGGATTTTCTTCCATAAATGCTAAAACGCATAATATAATCCTCCTAAATAGGTATAAAAAACACACCTATTGCGGAAACGGGTGCCAGATGTTATAATCAATCTTGTCTAGAGATGATTATATTTCGGGTTTGTCTCGCAATAGAACCTTCATGCAATCCGTCTGGTGCTGGTAACACTAGGCGGTTTTGTTGTTAATTAGCTAAATGCCAAACATATTTTCTGTTATCCTTACATCTTACTATTTTATTTTGTCTTTTTCAATTCCTCAGCTTTCTTCAATGTTTCTGTCACATCATTTCTCAATTCATCATCTGCCATTATTATTTGTTCCTGTTCGGGATAATAAAATGCAATATGACCTTCTTCATCAATGATTGCATCTTGCTGTTTAGCACTAAGAGACAGGAAGGTTTCACCAAGGATTAGATTCATGGGCAAATTCCTTTCTGCATTTTCTATTAAAATACTTATTGCAAAGTGCGATTTACTGATTGACAGCTCTATTTCTTCCTTTTTCTGCGGTAGTACTCGAAACAGATGATCTTTCTTGTTGTACAATTTCTAATCGACTTTTTATATATTCCGCCTCAGCTTGTTCAACTGTCATGGGTTCTATAGTGGTAGCTTCTTCTACCATGGCTTTATTAGTGTTGATGTCATTTTCAGTATCAATTTCGGATTCTGTAAGCGGTGATTTTTTAGTACTTTTTATAGATTCCATAGTAATAGCTTCTTCAGATTCAGCATTAGTGAGTTGACTTTTATAAATCTCTGCAACCTCCAACAATTTATCCCAAAATATTTTTTTAAATTCAGGATCCATCTTCCAATAACTGACCACTGCTTTCATGGCTGCTTCATCATTATTTGAACAAATATCTCTAGCAGCTTTCATATATTCGCTATCTGGTTGAATTTCTTTAAACATTTCACCCTTACCAGTTCTAAGCCATTCTTCATTGATGTTAAATGTTTTACAGATTAACAAAACAGCGGCATCACTGGGATTACTTTTGCCTGTTTCGTAGGTAGCAACAGTATTGCGCTTAATACCTAGTTTATCGGCAAATTCCTGTTGTGTAAGGTCTAACACTTTTCTTAATGTTTTAATTCTGTCTTTCAATACATTTTTCTCCTTTTTATAGTTGATTATAGTACTTAAAATGTGGTATGTCAACAAAATGTTTTAAAACCACAAAAACAATGTTGACAAATGTTTTTATACCACTTATAATAGTTTTAAAACCACAAGAAACGAGGTGATAAAGTGCTTACAAAGAAAGATATCCAAGAGGGCAAAGATATTATGGCAATAATGATGGGGCTTAATGATGAAGGGAAGCGAATAGTTATTTCTTTTGCGGAAGGCGCACTAAAAATGCAGGAGGTTATGCAGGACAAGCAAACGGCTAAACAGAGTGCATGATATTTCAAGGAGCACCATCAGCAATCGCTATCTTAAAAAGGGACATTGATAAAACAGGAAGCTATGAAGAACAAGCACCGCCCAAGCAGAGCGCCTGAGTAGGAAGGAGGTGGGAGAGATG
>DEPC01000193.1 GCA_002358555.1 Hungatella sp. UBA3402
TCGTATTCATGATATAATTCAGTTTACAAATCTATACTATAGTGCGCATTATGCGGAAAATAGTAGAGAAACTTTTCGCAAACAAGCATTACATCATTTTCGTACTGCTGCATTAGTAGAAGATAATGGAAAAGCAACCAACAGTCCTAATTATAGATATCGGCTTACACAAGAAACTCTACAAATGATAAAGACATTTCAATCGTTAGAATGGCAGAAATCGGTGAACCGTTTTTTAAAATACCATGAGAGATTAGTTGATATTTATACATCAAAAAAGAAAACGACAATGATGCCAGTACATATAAATGGGGCGGACTTTCAATTTTCTACTGGTAAACATAATGAATTACAAAAAGCAATTATTGAGGAGTTTGCCCCTCGGTTTGCTGTTGGTGCAGAATGTTTATATGTCGGAGATACAATAGAAAAAGATTTGGTAAAGAATGTAGATAGATTGACAAAATTAGGGTTTGAAATAACTTTATATGACAAAATGCCAGATGTAGTTTTATATAGGGAAGATAAAAATTGGATTTATTTTGTTGAATCTGTTACTTCTGTTGGACCAATGGACCCTAAAAGAATTCTAGAAATAATGGAAATGACAAAGAATGTAACCGCGGGAAAAATTTTTGTGACAGCATTTCTTGATTTTAAGACATATAAAAGGTTTTCAGAGACATTAGCATGGGAAACCGAGGTATGGATTGCAGAGATGCCAGAACATATGATACATTTAAACGGAAACAAATTTCTAGGCCCAAGATAGCTTGAAAATTTTATCGTATTATTTACAATTACTAGGGGATATTGTAAAATGGAAGATATTGCATAAGAGAGGAATAAACTGATGAAAGAGAAACTGGAGTCCCCAATATTGGTGACAAGGTCATCTCTGCCGCCTTTGGAAGAATATGTGGACATGCTGAAACCTATCTGGGAGAGTGCATGGCTGACTAATATGGGAGTTTACCATGAGGAGTTTAAGACCCAACTGAAAAAATACTTAAAGGCATCTAATTTGGAATTGTTTGTCAATGGTCATATGGCTTTGGAACTGGCGATTCAGGCGTTGGAGTTGAAGGGCGAGGTAATTACAACTCCGTTTAGTTTTGCATCCACAACCCATGCGATTGTGAGAAATGGGCTAAAGCCTGTATTTTGCGATATTAACCCTGAGAATTACACTATGGATGCAGACTTAATCGAAAGTCTAATTACAGAAAAAACATCTGCCATTTTGCCTGTACATGTCTATGGAAATTTATGCGATGTAGAACGAATTCAAGATATTGCAGATAGACATGGGTTGAAGGTTATCTATGATGCTGCTCATACCTTTGGGGAAGAATTCGACAAAAAGGGTGTGGGAGAGTGGGGCGATGCCTCTATGTTCAGCTTTCACGCCACAAAAGTGTTTCATAGTATTGAGGGGGGAGCTGTGGTGTTTCGAGAGGAATCTCTGGAAAGGCGCTTGTACCAGCTAAAAAATTTTGGGATTATGGACAGTGAGACGGTAGAGTATGTAGGAGCAAATGGAAAGATGAATGAGTTCCAGGCTGCCATGGGTTTGTGCAATCTGCGGCATTTGGATAGAGAAATTGAGAAACGCAAATCACTTGCAATGCGTTACAGGCAGCGGCTAGAGGGAATAAAAGGAATCCGACTGTGCAGGGAAAATCCCAGAGTGCGCTATAATTATGCATATATGCCAGTATTATTTGATGGATATAAGGCTGACCGAGATAAAATTTTTCAGGCATTAAAAGAGAAAAATATTCATGCAAGAAAATATTTTTATCCATGTATCAACAGCTATGAATGTTATCGAGATTGTTTTCGGGCAGAGGATACGCCGATAGCGGCAAAGATTTCTAGACAGATACTAACCCTTCCTCTGTATGCAGACTTGCCAGAAGAAATCGTAGATATGGTATGTGATATCATTGAGAAAACAAACTAGAATTTGGTCAAATATTGACTGAAGGTGGAAAACAGGAGCTTCATAAGTGGAAACAAGAGAAAAGGTGCTTATCGTAATACCAGCTTACAATGAAGAAGCAAATATTGGGACAGTGGTAAAGGAATTAGTGCAGAACTACCCAGAATTTGATTATATTGTGGTTAATGATGGCTCTAGAGACCAGACAGCCAGAATCTGCAGAGAACATGGATATCAATTATTAGACCTTCCAGTGAATCTAGGATTAGCAGGCTGTTTCCAGGCAGGAATGAAATATGCTTGGCAGAGAGGATATTCTTATGCGATTCAATTTGATGGCGATGGACAACATCGTCCAGAGTATATTGAATCCATGAGAAAAAAGATGGATGAGGGATATGAGATTGTCATAGGAAGCCGCTTTATAAATGAAAAGAAAGATTTTTCTTTACGGATGATTGGCAGCAGACTGATTGCAGGGGCTATTTTTTTGACTACCCATATAAAAGTAAAAGACCCCACATCAGGAATGAGAATGTTTAACCGAGAGATGATAAGAGAGTTTGCTTTAAATCTGAATTATGGGCCAGAGCCAGATACCATTTCCTATCTGTTGAAACAGGGGGCTAGGATTGCAGAGGTGCCTGTAAAGATTGTGCAGCGCACTGGAGGAGAAAGCTATTTGAAAATTGGCTCAGCCATAGAGTATATGGCAAGAATGTTGATTTCTATTCTGCTGATACAAAATTTTAGGAAGAGATGAAATCCGTGGTAGAAGTTTGTTATGCTTGACAAAAGAGTATGGACTAAGAACGGAGAGACCAAATGACAGCCATAGGAAATCATTGGGCCAAACTGTTGATGAAGACAGGCCCAAACAAGGAAAAACAGAATATTCTCTGGAATATGGTGGGAAGCTTTTGCTATGCATTTGCCAGTATGGTCTTATCCTTTCTGGTGATGGGGGTGGCAGGGGATGACCAAGGGGGAGTCTTTGCTTTTGGCTATAGCACATTTGGACAGCAGATGTTCATTTTAGCTTATTTTGGAATACGTCCCTTTCAGATTACAGACAGTGGGAAGGAATATCGGTTTGGGGATTATCTTCATCATCGTTATATCACATGTATTTTGGCAATAGCAGCAGGGGCAGGGTATCTGATTTGGTCTAGATATACTATTTGGAAGGCGAGTGTGATTTTTCTTTTGGTATGCTACAAAGTAATTGATGGATTTGCCGATGTGTATGAGTCTGAGTTCCAGAGAAACGGAAATCTCCATCTTACAGGAAAATCCAACACATTTCGCACCTTATTGTCAGTAGGAACATTTTTAGTGGTTCTTATAGCAGGAAGGAATCTGGTTATAGCCTGCAGTGCGGCGGTAGCTGCCCAGATAGCAGGAGTGATAGTATTTGATATTATCATTTTAAAACGTCTAGAAGGCGTGGATTTTGGTTGGGAGAAGAAGAGATTGAAGCCTTTAACCAGTCAGACAGCGCTTTTATTTGTGTCTGTTTTTTTGGATTTTTATGTATTTTCGGCAGCGAAATATGCCATTGATGCCAATCTAGATGATGCAGCGTCAGGGTATTTTAATATTATTTTTATGCCAACCTCTGTCATTAACTTGGCAGCAGGATTTGTGATTCGTCCAGTGCTCACTTCTCTGACAGAAGCATGGAATGAAAAACGGTTTGGAGAATTTACAAAAAAGCTTAGGGGAATTTCCAAAATTATTGGGGCGTTGAGCATCCTGGCTTTGGTACTGACAGCAGGTTTAGGAAAACCTGTTTTATGGATTTTGGAGAATGTGCTGGGGGCTGCCTATGAGGGGCGGTTGACCTGTTATCATATATCATTTATTTTGATTGTGATGGGGGGAGCTTTCTATGCATATTTGAATCTTCATTATTATGTTTTAGTAATCTTGAGAAAACAGAACGTGATTTTTGGCATTTATATTGTTTTGACTGTTTTAGCTGGAATTCTTGCTCCAACTCTGGTGAAGATAGGAGGTATTGAAGGGGCGGCATTCGCTTATCTGATTCTTATGATTGTCATGACAGCAGGATTTGTAGTGTGGGCCTGGGCAGGAATTCAAAAAGGAAAAAAAGAGGCAGCATCCTAACATGATAGGAAAGCAGTAGAGAAACCAGAGATATTGGAATGTTATCTGATAGACAGGAGGGAACTCTTATGGAGACACAGTTTCAGCCTAAAGTAGATGTGTTAATACCAGTGTACAAACCAGATAGAAGGTTTGGTAGGCTTTTGCAGATGCTAAAAGAACAGACATATCAGGTAAACAGGATTATTGTCATAAATACTGAGAGAATATACTGGAATGAAGCAGGATATCAGTCTATTCGGGGGATGGAGGTACATCATATTTCTAAGGCAGAGTTTGACCATGGAGCTACAAGGAATTTGGCAGCATGGTATTCTGAGGCAGAGATAATGATTTTTATGACAGATGATGCAGTCCCCCAGGATAACTATTTGGTAGAACGTCTTGTGGAAGCTCTTAGAAAAGAGGGACCAGGAGGAGAGAAGGTCGCCATGGCTTATGCCAGGCAGATGCCTGATAAGAATTGTAATGCGATTGAGCGATATACCAGAAGCTTTAATTATCCAGAGGAGGGAATGGTAAAGACATTAAAAGACCTGCCTGCTTTGGGGATTAAAACTTATTTTGCTCCTAATGTATGTTGTGCATATCAAAAGGAAATTTTTGACAAAACAGATGGATTTGTGAACAGAGCAATCTTTAATGAAGATATGATTTATGCGGCAGGTGTAATTAGGGAGGGATATGCGATTGCCTATGTACCAGAGGCAAAGGTGATTCATTCTCACAATATGACACCTATGCAGCAGTTTCGACGAAATTTCGACTTAGGAGTGTCCCAGGCAGAACATCCAGAGGTATTTGACGGCGTGCCCTCAGAGGGAGAGGGAATCCGACTTGTAAAAAAGACAGCCATATGGCTGCTGCGGACAGGAAGATTTTGGCAGCTTCCTCTTTTGATGGTCAGCAGTGGCTGTAAATATTTAGGTTATTGTCTGGGAAGACGATATGAGACGCTTCCAGAACAGGTGATTTTGTGGTGTACTATGAATCCAGGTTACTGGGAAAAGAAATGGAGGAGATGCCCATGATGACAATGACCCTTCGTGTGGCCTTGATTCTAGTATCAGTGGGAACCTTTCTCTTGATGATGAGGAAAATACGCCACTCTAAGGTACAAATTGAAAGTGCTATCTTTTGGATTGTATTGTCTATGATTCTAGTGATATACAGCATTTTTCCGCCAGTAGCGGATTGGTGTGCTAGGTTACTGGGAATTTATTCTACAGCCAATTTTTTATTTTTAGTTGCCATTTTCCTGCTGATTGTGAAAGTATTTCATATGACCATTCATATTTCTCAGTTGGAGACTAAAATGAAAGAGCTGGTACAGCAGATGGCTCTTGAGGAGAAAAGGCATGATGACGAAAAATAGGGCCTGGCTATGCAGTTTTGTTGTGCTTGCATTAGGTGTATGGCATTTTTTAGATATTCAGTCTGCTATTTTGGAAAGCGGGGATAAATGGCTGGTATATTGGTATGGAGGGCTGCTTCTGGTTGTGTTTACAGGATTGGGGTTGCTTTATAAACTGTTAAAAGAGGATAGTAAAAAGTCATTGGAGAGTATTTATCTGGCAGCAGGATTATTTTTTGGAATTTTGTATCTATTAGTACTTCCCCCACTTTCAGCTCCCGATGAAATCAGCCACTATATCAGTGGATACCAGCTATCTAGTCGGCTTTTAGGAAAACCCTCTAATTCTGTTACAGGTCATGTGCTGGTTCGGGCAGAAGATATGTGGCTGGAGGATATCAATGGCAGCTACCAATATGGACTAAGTGAGGACAACTATCTACAACCTATCCCAGAGAGTACAGAACATGCTAATGTGTTAGGAAGAACTTTGACAGAAGAAACCTACAAAGTAATAAGGCAGCAGCTTTGGAAAAAACTATATCCTGATATAACAGGTCAGGAATCAGAACAACTCTATTCTGATATTGGGGTAGAGCCAAAAAATCTACAGCAAGTCATGGTAGTTTCGCCCTATCCTCCAGTAAATACAACACCAATAGCCCATTTTCCTCAAGCATTAGGAATTGCCCTGTGCAGAATCTTTCATCTAAACACTGTGTTGCTTATTTTTTGTGGGAGATTGTGTAATCTTCTATTTTTTATCATGATGACTTACCTTTCTATGAAGCGTCTGCCTTTTGGAAAAGAGGTACTCTTTGGAGTTTCCCTTCTTCCTATGACCTTGCATCTGGCGGCTTCTTTTTCTTATGATGCGATGATATTGGGATGTATGTTTTATTTGACAGCCATATGTCTGGACCTAGCGTATGAAAAGGAGAAGGTAAGGTTTAAAGATGTGGCAGTATTGGCAATACTCATGGCAGCAGCAGGACCATGCAAAATGGTATATGGAGTTTTGATGGGATTATGTCTATTAATTCCAGTCAAAAAGTTTGGAAGTTGGAAAAATTGGGTATTAGCGGCAATGGCAGTGGTCTTGGCATGGGTGCTGGCTATGGGTATGGTAAACAGTCAAACCATCATTACCTATGCGACAGAAACACAAAGCAATGTTCCTTGGGCTGATGAGGCAGGATACAGCTTAAACCTTTTAATTCACCGTCCCATTCAAACAATACGAATGTTTTATCAGACCTTGTTGTTGCAGGCAGAGCATTACCATTTAACTATGATTGGAGCTTATCTGGGAAACTTAGACGAGGTGCTCAATGTGCCTTATCTTGTAGTAATATTGTTTACCATATGTTTATTCCTTTTGGCTATGAAGAAACCAGAAGAAAACCAGAGAATTCCCTTTAATGGCAGAATTTGGGTGGCAATACTTTGTGCAGGCTGTGGGGCAGCGATTATGTTGTCTATGCTCATTGCATGGACGCCTTTAAGTTCTCCCATCATCAGTGGAGTCCAGGGAAGATATTTTTTACCTTTTTTACCCATACTTCTCATTTGTTGTAAAAATAATTTCATAATTTTGACAAAGAATCAAAACCGTAGTATATTGTATCTGATGTGCTGTGCCAATGGATATGTGCTTCTTCGACTATTTTCGATTGTGAGTATGAGACTGTAGGTACACAAAAAACGTAAGAGAACATAAAAAGGAGAATCCAATATGGGAAAGATAACAATAACACCATGCCAGAAGGATGGGCTTTTGATAGAGGGGCTATATGTCATTGAACCCACGGTATTTAAAGATGAACGGGGTTATTTTGTGGAAACCTATAACCAGAATGATTTTAAAGAGGCAGGTCTTGATATGGTGTTTGTGCAGGACAATCAGTCCATGTCTGTAAGAGGAGTTTTAAGGGGACTTCATTTTCAAAAACAGTTTCCACAGGGAAAGCTGGTGAGAGCTATTCGGGGAACTGTGTTTGATGTGGCAGTTGATTTAAGGGCTGATTCTAAAACCTATGGGAAATGGTTTGGCGTAGAATTATCAGCAGAAAATAAAAAGCAGTTTTATATTTCCGAAGGGTTTGCCCATGGTTTTCTGGTGGTTTCTGAGGAAGCAGAGTTTGCATACAAATGTACAGACTTTTATCATCCTGGAGATGAGGGGGGATTAGCTTGGAACGACCCAGAAATTGGGGTGGATTGGCCGATAGCAGAGGGCATGAAGCTGATTATTTCTGAGAAAGACCAGAAATGGGGGAATTTAAAGGAAACCTTTAAATTTCAGGAAGTGTAAGGGAAAGACTCTATGGATTATATCATATCCCTGGTAAAAGATATTGTAACAAAGAGAAGGTTAATTGCAGACCTTGCAAAGGCAGACTTTAGAAAGCGGTTTGTAGGGTCTTATTTCGGCGTGGTCTGGATGTTCGTACAGCCAATTGTCACAGTGGCAATCTATTATTTTGTCTTTGGCATTGGCTTCCGCAATGCTGACCCCATAGAAGGAGTACCTTATGTACTGTGGCTGGTGCCTGGTATTGTACCTTGGTTTTATTTCAGCGAGGCATTGAATGCAGGGACCAACTGTCTGCAGGAATACAGTTATTTGGTCAAAAAGGTAGTGTTTCGGGTAGAAATTCTTCCTATTATTAAAATGATATCCTGTCTGATTGTCCATGTGATTTTTGTATTGATTATGGCAGGATTGTATGTATGCTTTGGACGACTGCCTAAGCTTTCTTGGATCCAAACGATATACTATACAGGAGCTGCTAGTATCTTTGTTATATCTCTTGTTTATGTTACCAGTGCTATCCAGGTATTTTTTAAAGATATGTCCCAGATTGTGAGTATCTGTCTGCAGTTTGGCATGTGGCTGACTCCGATTATGTGGCAGGAGGAACAGTTTGCAGACAGTAGCATCTATCCAATTTTATGTAATATTGTGAAATTAAATCCTATGTATTATATTGTAGTAGGATATCGCGATAGTATGCTGTTTGGAAATTGGTTTTGGGAAAGACCTATATTGAGCTTATATTTTTGGGGAGTTACGTTATGCCTGTTTTTAGTAGGGCTCAAGGTATTTAAACGGTTGAGACCACATTTTTCAGATGTGCTGTAGGACTATGTTAAACACATTCTAGGGAGGATAAAGATTTTTATGGGAATGGAAGCAGTATTATCCAGAGCAGCCTGTTTTATCGGGATTATTTTATTGGGATATAGTTTAAGACAAATTGGCTTTTTTAAGGAACAGGATTTTCATGTACTGTCAAAAATTGTGTTGAAAATTACCCTGCCAGCAGCTATTGTATTCAGCTTTGCAGACAAAAAAATTGATGCCTCTATGCTGGTTATCAGCCTGTTGGGACTTCTAGGAGGTTTTATCTATATCAGTGCAGGTTTTCTTATCAGTGCAAGGGCATCCAAAGAAAAGAAGGCTTTTGAGATTGTGAATCTGTCAGGGTACAATATTGGGAATTTTACTTTGCCATTTGTACAAAGCTTCTTAGGGCCATCAGGAGTGGTGGTAACAAGTCTTTTTGATACGGGAAATGCGGTAATCTGTCTTGGCGGTGCTTATAGCGTTGCATCTATGGTAAAAGGGGAGAGCAAGGGAATGCCAGTGCTACAGATTGGAAGGACATTGCTGAAATCTGTGCCTTTTGATGCTTATCTGATTATGACAGTTCTAAGTCTTTTAGGGCTTCATCTTCCCTCACAGATAGTATCGTTTGCCGGAATCATTGCAGATGGCAATGCATTTATGGCAATGCTGATGATTGGAGTAGGATTTAGGCTCTCTGGCGATAAGTCGCAATTAGGAACCATTATAAAAATTCTTGCAGTTCGATACATTGTGGCAGTAACTTTGTCAGTAGCGTTTTATTTTCTCCTTCCTATGCCTTTAGAGTATCGTCAGACTCTGGCGATTCTGGTATTTGCGCCGGTCGCTTCCACAGCACCTGTGTTTACAGCAGATTTAAGGGGAGATATCGGATTGTCCAGTGCCATTAATTCCATATCTATCTTAATTAGTATCTGCTGTATTGTGGGAGTGGTGACATTGGTTCTGTAATATTACTATGAAAGTATCAAATCTTCATGGTAGGCCTATGCACTTGCTGCACAGACCGTACAGCGCCGGAATGCTGTTTTTACATTCCGTGTGCATCCCCCGAAAGGCATAGTACCTTTCATAAGGTGGCTGGTGCAACATCAAAAGTCTCATAGGAGTTTGCTGGCTAAGGAAAGGAAAATCATGGAAAATGCAATTACTGTAAATGATGTGACAAAGATATATCGAATGTATGACAAACCGATTGATCGGCTCAAGGAGTCCTTACATCCTCGCCATAAGGAGTATCATAAGAAATTTTATGCTCTTAACAAGATTTCTTTCCAGGTAAAAAAGGGAGAGACTGTGGGAATCATTGGAACCAATGGTTCAGGAAAGTCAACCATTTTAAAGATTATCACAGGGGTGCTGTCACCCACAACAGGGAGTGTGGAGGTAGAGGGAAATATTTCTGCACTTTTAGAGCTAGGGGCAGGATTTAACTCAGATTATACAGGAATTGAAAATATCTACATGAATGGAACCATGATGGGATTTTCCAGAAAAGAAATGGATGAGAAGCTGCAGGATATCCTGGATTTTGCAGATATTGGAGACTTTGTATATCAGCCAGTGAAGACCTATTCCAGTGGTATGTTTGTCCGTCTAGCATTTGCTTTAGCTATCAATGTGGAACCAGAGATATTGATTGTCGATGAAGCATTATCGGTTGGAGATGTATTTTTTCAGTCCAAATGTTATCGGCGTATGGAAGAAATCCGAGAGAGTGGAACAACAATTTTGATGGTAACTCATGATATGGGAAGTATCATTAAATACTGTGATAAGGTTGTTTTATTAAATAAAGGGAATTTTATAGCAGAAGGAACCCCTGGTCATATGGTGGATTTATATAAGAAAATCTTGGCTAACCAGATGGATTCCTTAGAGGAAGAATTGGAAGAAATGAATGATTTCTCTGGAGAAGGGGCAAACAAAGGTAAAAGAACAGAAGACAAGCCAGAGAATCATAAAAAAGAAGATGGTTTGATGAAGGATAAATTGAACATCAACAGCGAACATACAAGATATGGAGACGGGAGAGCAGAGATTTATGATTTAGGTTTGTTTGATGAAAGAGGAAATTTGACAAATTTGCTTCTGAAAGGGGAAAATTTTACAATTAAAGAAAAAATCCGTTTTTCTTCCCCTCTTCAAAATCCTATTTTTACTTATACAATAAAAGATAGAAAAGGCACTGATTTAAGCGGAACGAACACAATGTTTGAGGGAACGGATATTAGACCTGTGGAAGAGGGAGATGAATATGAAGTTTCTTTTACTCAGAAAATGACCCTCCAAGGAGGAGAATATCTGTTGTCCATGAGTTGTACAGGCTTTGAACAGGGAGAACATGTTGTATATGACCGCCTGTATGATATAGCAAGCATCACAGTAATTTCCAATAAAAATACAGTGGGTGTATTTGATATGGAATCTGTGGTGGAGGCAAAGGTGGTTCGTGGCAACCAGAACAGGCGAGAATAAAAATTGCAAAAAAGAGATTGCACTGGTTGGAACAGGAATGTTTAAAAGCCGAACAGAAGCAGCTTTTACAGGACAGCTAGTGCAGGATAACCTCTAAAGTTGCATGAAATTTAGAAAGGAACTATAAAAATATGAGCAACAAGGGCACAGAGATAAGCAATGAGTTGCTGGAAATTTTAAAAGAATATAAGGGCAACCGAAAATTGGCCTTGAAGGAACATATAAGGCTAGATTATCTCTATGCCCTTTCTGACCAGCGGGAGAACTTATTGGAATGGTATCCGTTTCGACCAGAAGGAACTCTTTTGGAGGTAGGTTCTGGCTATGGCGCTATGACAGGAGTTTATAGTCGCCATCTGGCTGAGGTAGATGTGCTGGACCGTTCAGAAAAAAATCTTGAGGTGAACCGTTTTCGCCATGTGGAGCAAGGTGGGCGAAAAAATATTCATTACCATAATGGAGAGCTTTATCAGTACGCTTTAGACTGCAAAAAACAATATGATTATATTGTGTTTGTAGGAACCTTGGACGAAGATGCACAAAGACAGATAAAGGCTGCTAAGGAGCTGTTGAAATCAGAGGGAGAGCTTTTGGTAGCGGTTAGCAATCCTTTTGGAGTAAAATATTGGGCAGGCACAAAGAAGGAGCCAAATAGCTTTTCCAGAACTGCTCTTATAAGGCTGTTATCAGAGAAAGAAGACAGCAGTGATGTAAAATTTTATTATCCTATGCCAGATTACCGAATTCCTGTGACTATTTTTTCGGACAGTTATCTTCCTAGCAAGGGAGATTTAACAGACCAAATGATGGCCTATGATTATCCTTCTTTCTTGGTATTAGACGTAGGGGCCAGCTTTGATGCAGTCTGTGGAGATGGACAGTTTGGTCAAAACGCAAATTCATATTTAGCAATCTGGACAAAAAAGGAAAGAGACAACAAATTAAAAACCATTGAATACATCAAATATAATTGCACTCGAAAAGAACAATTTCAGATTAAAACTATGATTTCTGGAAAGCCCAGAGAGGTGGAAAAGTCTGCTTTAACTGAGGAGGGGATTTTGCATATTCAGCTATTGCGAAAAAACTGCAAGATTTTGAATGAGCAGCATGTAAACTTAAGATTTGCCTGGCCAGAGATAGGTAGTAATAATAAAAGTGCAAGATTTCCATATCTTGAAGGACAAACCTTATCAGAAAAGCTGGGAAGAGAAATTAAGGACGGAAAGGCACCTGTAGAAGCAGTAAAAGAGGCTATGGAAGCAGTTTTGGAGGCTAATGACTTCTATTATCAGCCTTTTGAAGAGACTCAGGATTTTATTGAAGTTTTTGGGAAATTTCCTATATGGGGAGGGAAGAAAGATAGAAGTCTGTCACTTTCCAATATTGATGCCCTGTTTGAAAATATTCTCTTGATGGAACGAGATGTTGTTGAAAAAGTCAATGATTATGAGCAGCTGGAAGAGGAAAGAGTAACTCAACAGGTTATGTATTGCCTGGATTATGAATGGGTATTTTCCTTTCCCATTCCTTTACAATATATCAAATACCGGATTTTGTTTTATTTTTTCCGGCAGTATCGGAGTCTTTTGACAGAATATAAAGAGGTAGGAGAATGGCTCAAAGAGTTTGGTATTGCCAGAGCTGATGCAGATATTTATGAAGAGATGGAGCAAAACTTCCAGGAATATGTCCATGGAGAAAATCAACAGATTTATTTGAATAATTATAGTGTAGATGTAAAAACCATGGAGGAGCTTAATAGAGAAAAGCAAGAACTGGAACAAGAGTTGACAAAAGAAAAAGAGAACACACAGCATTTAAGAGGAGAGGTTGAAGAAAAGGATATCACAATTCACAAAATAACAGAATTGCAGCGATTGACTCAGAATCATGTAGCAAATTTAGAGATTATGATAGGAGATTTGCGTCATGAAATTGGAGAGATGGCAAAGACTCTGGCTTATCTAAACCGGCATGAGGCATTGATTTTCAAATTGCGCCGAAAACTGGGGCAGAAGTTCAATGAGAAATATCCGAAAGGAACGATAAAGCGGAAAAAATTAACATATTTAAAGGAATATATACTTCATCCTGTTCGTTCCATAAGGCTTTATTCTTCGGAAGAAGGACGAAATCTAAAAGAAGGCGATTTGGCAATAGGAAGTGCATACCGAGAGCATGGGAAGCTCAAATTCTCTCGGACAGAACAGCCATTGGTATCCATCATTATTCCAGTTTATAATCAGATTCATTATACTTATGACTGTCTGGTATCTATATTAGAACATACCAAAGATGTCGCCTATGAGGTGATTATTGCAGATGATGTATCTACTGATGGTACTAAAAATTTAAATCGGTTTACAGAGGGAATCGTAATATGCAGAAATACAAGCAATCAGGGATTTCTTCGCAACTGCAATCATGCTGCAAAGTCTGCCAGAGGCCATTATCTGATGTTTCTAAATAATGATACAAAGGTTACACCAGGATGGCTGAGGTCTCTGGTAGAACTGATTGAGTCTGATAAATCCATTGGTATGGTGGGTTCCAAATTGGTATATCCTGATGGCCGTCTTCAGGAGGCAGGAGGAATTATCTGGAGTGATGGCTCTGGCTGGAATTATGGACGTCTAGATAATCCAGATAAACCAGAATATAACTATGTGAAAGAGGTAGACTATATTTCTGGTGCAGCTATTTTGTTATCCAATGATTTGTGGAAACAAATCGGAGGTTTTGACGAGCGCTTTGCCCCAGCTTATTGCGAAGATTCCGACTTGGCATTTGCAGTGCGCAAGGCTGGGTATCGGGTCGTATATCAACCTCTTTCCAAGGTGATTCATTTTGAAGGGATTTCCAATGGAACTGATGTGGAAGGCACAGGGCTAAAGCGATATCAAGTTGAAAACAGCAAAAAACTCAAAGAAAAATGGGCTGAAGAATTTGCAAGGCAATGCGAAAATAATGGCAACCCTGACCCGTTTCGGGCAAGAGAACGTAGTATGGGCAAACCAATGATTTTAGTGGTAGATCATTATGTGCCTACTTATGACAAGGATGCAGGTTCCAAGACAACATTTCAGTATCTAAAAATGTTTGTGAAAAAGGGATATATTGTAAAATTTTTGGGAGATAATTTCCTCCACGAAGAACCCTATTCTACTACATTACAGCAGATGGGCATTGAAATTCTTTATGGACCAGAGTATCAGGCAGGAATCTGGAAATGGCTGAGCGACCATGGCCATGATATTCAGTTTGCCTATCTAAACCGACCCCATATTGCCTCGAATTATATTGATTATATCAAAGAAAATACGGATATGAAGATAATCTATTATGGCCATGACCTGCATTTTTTAAGAGAAGGCAGAGAATATGAGCTGACAGGCAATCAAGAACGGCGAAAAGCGGCTTTACATTGGAAATCTGTAGAAATGTCGTTGATGCGAAAAGCAGCCGTTTCCTATTATCCTTCTTATGTAGAACGCTATGCCATTCAAGAATTAGATGAAAAGATTCGTGTAAAAGATATTGTAGCCTATGTCTATGAAAGTTTTCGACAAGATATTCCCAGCGATTTTGCAAAGAGGGAAGGGCTCTTGTTTGTAGGAGGCTTTGCGCATCCACCGAATATTGATGCGGTACTGTGGTTTGTGGGAGAGGTTTATCCTTTGATTCGCAGTCTGATGGAGAATGTTGGACAAATACCTCCAGACTTTTATATTGTAGGTTCTAAAGTGACAGATGAAATCAAATCTTTAGAACAGCTAGGAAATGGTGTGGTGGTGAAGGGATTTGTCACAGAGGAAGAATTGGCAAGGTTGTATGATACTACTAGAATTGTAGTTGTTCCACTGAGATATGGTGCTGGGGTCAAGGGAAAGGTTGTGGAGGCACTGTATAACGGAGCAGCAGTGGTAACTACCTCCATTGGAGCAGAGGGAATTGCTGAGGCAGAAACAGTTATGATGGTGGAAGATGAGCCAGAATTATTTGCAAGAGCTGTGTTCAATCTTTATAATAGTCCAGAAAACTGCCAGGAGATGAGCAGAAAGACTCAGGAATATATAAAAGAGCATTACAGTATAGAGGCAGCATGGACTGTGGTGGGGGAAGATTTTTGTTAGAAATAGTTTTTGGATAGTTGACAACTATTTGTATCGCTCTAAAGAGCTTTTATTGTTATCTTTATTTCCTCAAGCCTTTCATAAAATTGTAAATAGAAGCTCTCATAGTTTTTATCTTGTTTTAGAACAGATATATCTTCCGCAATAAGATATGGTTTTAAGATAAATTCATTTAGGATTAAAAGATTTACCTTCTTTGCCCATTCTGGACCATTTTGGATGAGAGGTTTTTGAAGGTCTTTTAAAAAATAATGCCAATCTTTGATAAACATTTCATATTGGTTAAAGTTAGGCATGCCAATCCATTTTCGTATTTTTACCTTTGTACGGTTTTGATTGAGACATTCTTTAACCTGAAGAAAATAGCGAAAGGACCTGTTTTCATAATAGCGTCCTAGAGGAAACAGGCGGCAAAATCCAGGACGGAACTCATGAATAGAGCATCGTCTGGCTTCTGTCAGAAATGGGCATCGGTTCGTGTTGCCCACCATTTTAATATGGGGTAGTACAATACCATCCACTACCCCTAAATCTATCTGGTGATATAACATAGAAGATGCTGGAGCTTCTAAATATGAAGTTAAAAGATAAATATCCATAGGGTCCAAAATAATTGTATCAGCCATACTTTCGCAGCAGGCAGAGCATCCTTTGCAATCTCCACATCCAGTTTTCACTAAATCATTGGAATGATACAAATTTCCATCTGAAACTTCGTTTAAATCTATGTAGCGGTCCATGGAAAAATTCCTTTCTATATCAGATATTGTTTGTATTACAGCAAGTTTTTAAAATTTATACTAGTTATGATTCTGTTAGATTTTTGCTTTATTATTTTGTTTGAAATAAACTTTGTTCTTTAAATTATACTATACCAGACAATAAAAGCCCTGAAAAGATATATTTGTTTTGAGTTTCCTCATTTTTTTAATTATCTCGTTGTGGCAGTTAAAAGTAGTAGGCAGGAGTAACGCAGCAAACATTTATTCATAAATTTAGTATTTATGCAGTTTTATAAACAAGCTCTTGGAAAAAATGGGAAAACTCAAAATATTTGTGATTATCGTGACAATATGATAAACTATAGATAAGATTTTCCAAATAGTTACTTCTCAAAGAATCTCATTGAGAAAAGGAGAAATTATGGTAAAGGATATGACAGAGGGAAGTATTCCTCGTCACTTAATATCTTATGCGATTCCGCTAATCCTTGGCAATCTGTTTCAGCTAACCTACAATGCTGTAGATTCTATTATTGTAGGGAGGTTTATTGGAAAGCAGGCATTGGCAGCAGTAGGGACAGCTAGTCCAGTGATGAATATTATCATTCTTGGAATTTCAGGAATCTGTATAGGGGCGTCAGTTCTTATGAGCAATTTTTTTGGAGCAAAACAGGACGAGATGGTAAAAAAGGAGATGGCCACCACAGCAGTATTTGGCGTTTATTTTTCTTTTATTGTTGTGGGGATTGGGATGCTGATAACCAAACACCTGCTTTGGGCTTTGCATGTGCCAGAAGAAATTTTAAATCTTGCATCCACTTACCTGCGAATTATCTTTCTGGGAGCACCTTTTACATTTTTTTATAATGCGATTGCCTCAGCCTTAAAAAGTGTGGGAGATTCTAAGACTCCTCTAAAATTTTTAGCTTTCTGCTCTGTATTAAATGGTGTTTTGGATATCATTTTTATTGGCATTTTCCATTTTGGAATTATCTGTTCTGCTGCTACAACAGTGATTGCCGAGGCATTATCAGCAATCCTATGTATTATTTATGTATATCAGAAGATACCTCTTCTTCAGCTTAAACCTCATGAATTTAAGGTAGACAAGAGGTTATTAAAGGAGACTTTGCAGTATGGAAGTGTCACAGCTCTCCAGCAGTCCTGTCAGCCCATAGGAAAGCTTTTGATTCAAGGAGCAGTGAATCCTATGGGAGTAGATGTGATTGCCGCCTTTAATGCAGTAAATAAGATAGATGCTTATGCATTTACTCCAGAACAGAGTATTTCTCATGCTATGACTACTTTTGTAGCCCAAAATTCTGGGGCAGATAAAGAGGAACGGATACAACGAGGATTTTGGACAGGCATGATATTGGAGTTTTGTTATTGGATTTTTATCTGTATTACTGTATTGCTGCTTAGGACACCTCTTATGAAATTGTTTGTAGCAGGAGGAGATCAGGATATTGTAGCATTAGGAAGCAATTATCTAGGAATTATGGCCTTTTTCTATCTATTTCCAGGTTTTACCAATGGAATGCAGGGGTATTTCCGAGGAAAAAAGCATATGAAGATGACATTATTAGGTACATTTATCCAGACCAGCTTTCGAGTGATATTTGTATATCTATTGGTACCCAAAATGGGACTCAATGGAGTGGCATTTGCCTGTGCGATTGGGTGGAGTATGATGCTAATGGTGGAGATACCTTATTATTTTTATACTTTATATAGTAAAAATGGGGAGATTAGAAAATGAGGGTAATGATATATGTTTAAAGAGTTTTATTCCTTTTTTCATTATGAATACTGATAATCGTGTTGACAATACATAATAATAGAAAAAGACTTGTAAAGTTAATCCAAATATCTCTATATGCTGTTTTTGCTAATTCTTCCCTTAATCCGCTAAACCAGACATAGATAAATGCTAATAGTTGACATGGTACATATGAAATAATATATCTGAGAATCAACGGCTTAACAGGCAAATGAGTACACAAATTGAATGTTGCAATACCAATCAAGAGAATAATAGCTCTATCTAATTCATGCCAATTACCACTTGGGTCTTCATAAATACCATTACTAAGATATAAAATACTATTTAGCAATGTTGTTATTGTATATAGTATCGAATAAATCGACAGGATACGTATCCATTTTTTCTTATGCATTTTTTCTACACTCCCAATGTTTCGCCCTATTTAACTTAAACTGTCAAGAAGGGGCTGTTGCAAAATGATAGATTTCTACAATATTTTGCAACAACCCCACATCACTTCTCAAACAAATATCTATTTATTATATTATAGTTATCCAGCAATATTTTTTCAACTACTTTTTCTTCTGTATCATAGAATATTTTTAGTATAGTTAGAACATTTATTTAACAATGTCTGCCACAATTTTTAAAGCTGGACCTGGATGGCTTTCATTACCGAGTAGCCCTTGATAAGTAATTTCTACTTTATCGCCAACAGTAATGGGCGAATCTCCTTCTATTATTTCTGTGTTTTTTGTAGAAAAATAATAGAACATTCCATCACCTGGGTCTTTGATGATAATTGTGTTATCTTCATACTTTTTAACAATTCCCGTAATGGGGTCACTCTCTATATTTTCTTCCGCTGTTGAAGACTCTTTTCCAGCATCTTCGGTACTTTCTGATTTTGAAGGCTCCATAGCAGCGTTTTTTGTTTCGAGGATTTTTGTTTCTGCAACTTTTTCACTTTCCGTTTCCTGTTCGACAATCGATTCCGTAGATACTGCATCTTCGACGGAATTGAATGAACAAGCGGTTATCCCCATTGCCAAAATTATCATAAATACAAGTATCCATTTCTTTTCCATAATGATTTCCTTTCTCTGCAAGTTGTTTTAGAAAAAAGTTTTTTGTAATTTTAAATTATAACACAAAAATCTCTAAAAAATTTCTAAAACTAAGTGGACTATATGTTTATACTTCATCTTTGGCATTTTGAGACTTGCCTTTCAGAGATGAATGACTTGCAGAGTGAAAAAGGGACTGTCGAAAAAATAGTTCTAAAACTGTCTTATGAGTGCTGCCTTAACTTGCAGATTTCAACACATTAGGAGAGTAATTTTATATGATAAAGCCGTTTTACTGTTTATTTCCTCGACTGGTGACAATCCCATCTTTATCAGAAGAATAATAGACCTCGTCTGCATCTTTTACATTTTTCTTATTCTTCTGTATTTTTCCAGACTGATTTACCAGATATTCTTTACCATCATATTGGATAACTCCATATCTCATATTGCTATCAATCGTGAGCATATGACCGTTTTCATAGATAGAATCTTTGTAAATGCCATGTATGCCAGAGCCTCGGTCTGTGCCTGATGTTTTAAAATAGAAGGTATGTTTTTCGTCGTCTAAGTAAATGGTAGTTCTTCCTGTTGCCATAACTCCTTCTTTGGGGTGGTCTCCAAAATAATAGACAGTTTTATTTTCATCTGCTGATGGAAGCTGATCCAGATTTTCAATTTTCTCATAGGAAAGGATTTTTTTATTCTGCACTTCCATCTTATAAAGACCATGGAGCATCATACCGCCCTCATTGAAGCCGTAGCTATGGCCATTGATAGATTTAATCTGGTTGGTGACAACATTGCCATTATTCAGACCATAAAACCAATATTTTTCTTCATCTGCATAAGCTTGTGCATCAATTTCTTCACTGGGAACTGTCAAAAACCATCCTACTGCAAGCCAGCATTGACTAGGAGCTTTATAATAGGAATTTACGGTTTGAGAGGTATTGGATGAAGCATTCGACGGGGAGGCATACCATTGATATTGTGCATTCCCATCTTCCCGAAATAGGTATTTGCGACCATTAATATTCCTCTTGGTATTAGCTGTTTTTTTGCCGTTAGACTGAAAATAAAACCAGTATTCATCATCAAAAGTATTGTCTTGATTATTATCATCAAGAGCTTCTAGCCTCTTCCATTCACTCTGGGACATGGCCCCATCATTTTCTGTGCCACAGTAATAGATTCCATCTCTCCATGCATCATCTCCAACAACTCGCTGAGAATTTTCATTGACCCAGCCAAAAAGCATATGTCCTCTTTCATCAAAAGCATATTTTTTCGTCTCTCCAGTGGATATTTTGATGGATTTAAAAGAAGTTTTGCCAGAGCTAGGAGCTTTGTATGCTTTTCCAGTAGATTGAAAATAATACCACACATTATCTGGCTCGTGAGAACTGTCAGCCTCTTCATTGGGGAGCTTACGCCATTCATTGCTGACTCTTGCTCCAGCAGAATTTACATAGTAATAATCGCCATCTGTTTCAATAAGGCGGCTCCGAACCAGCTTTCCATCACTTCCAAGATAAAATAAATGGTCTCCAGACCGTCTCCAGCACTCAGTTGCCATAGAGCCATCTTTTTCGTAGTAATGCCATTCCGTTCCATTCCATTGCCAACCTGCTGCTCCATAGGAAATTATATTCATGCCTAAAGCCAATATGATACCTGCACATGTGGCAGAACATATTTGAAATTTTTTCTTCATAGGTTCAACCCTCCAGTTTTAGTGGTTTCTGATAGGGTGACTTTACACCCTGGAGCTACTCCAAGGTCAATAAATGATTCCTTTCGGTTTTCTTACTGACTTTTTGTATAGGAAGAAAGAATAGGAATATAAATTTCCTGATAATAGCAAGGAACTTCCTGACTTATCCTGGAAAAATTGGAGGTGACTATTACTTGGGACGAAACCAAGATTCCTTGATTAGCTGCCCACTCTCGCATGGAGGTGATGAGAGAGACAAGAGGTTTCGGAGAGCTGCCTTCTACTGTGGTATGAACACAATATCCTGTTGGTGCAGGCTGACAGCCAGAAAAATCATAGTCAAGCTCCAGACGGCTGATGATTTCCTGATAAAAAATTAGATAAGATTGTTCATAAGTCAATTCTGCTTCATAGGAGAGAGTAGTGCTTGATTTTTGTGTAGCAGAATAATCAGGGGTTAAAGAAAAACCAGACTGATATTGATAACAATCATAAAGATAGACCATATCCAGACCAGGATATTTTTGAGAGAGTAAAAACCATTGACTTAACCCTTCAGATGGAGAACTGATAGTGGAAAGAAGGCATGATTCAGGAAACGGTTTTAAACAAAATTGATTAAGACAAGATTGTAAATCATGATAGATTTTTTGCATAGAAAGAAGACGTGAAAGAGTCTGTTTATGGAACTGTATGGCCTCAATCTCTGCAGATATTTTTTGTTTTAAACTGTTTTGATAATCTGGAGATAAGGGAGAAGTCTCCAGCAGTTCTTCTATTGTGTCCAGACCAAAATTTAACTTTCTGGAAAATAGAATGCGTACCAGTTGATAAAGGTCTTCTTCTGTAAAATATCGGTATCCATTGGCCTTCTTTTTTGCAGTAAGAATGCCCTTTTTCTCATAAAAACGCAGAGTATCCCGACTGATTCCGGTGATAGCAGCAATATCTCCAATAAGGTATTCTTGTTGTTTCATAGATGTACTCCTGTCTTTTGTGTAGTTTATATGAATTCAAGAACGCCTTCGGCGTTCTTGTGGCGGCGTGCGAGTCAGATCAATCTTGCGTTCCACACGCCTGCCATTATCAGATGGGAATGAAAGTTTCAAAGGGATTAGATAAAGTTTAGCCTTATTTATAAAAAGGGTCAATTCATGTAAAAAAATCGGAAGAAAATGGAAGAAAAGAGTAATAAATGTCAGGAAGTTGTTAAAAACCCAAACCTCTTTATCTGGTTATATCCCCAAAATAATAGTTGAAAGATTGACTGTAATACAGAGAATAACTCCTAAAATCGTGGGGAGAAGAATCGCAATGGCCGTCCATTTCAAACTTCCTGTTTCTTTTTTGATAGTTAAACAGGTTGTAGAGCAGGGCCAGTGGAATAGGCAGAAAATCAACATACAAAGTGCTGTTTTTAAAGTCCACCCATGACTGGTAAGTAGAGAGAAAAGAGCAGCAGAATCTGTCATTTCTACCAACTGTCCAGTTTGAAGATAAGCCATGAGCATAATGGGAATGACAATTTCATTGGCTGGGAATCCTAAAAGAAAAGCCATGAGAATGACTCCGTCTAATCCCATAAGGCGTCCCAATGGGTCAAAAAATCCGGTTAAATGGAGCAGAAGGCTCTGTCCGCCTGCCATGGTGTTAGCAAGAAGCCAGATAATTAGACCGGCAGGGGCGGCAATAGCGGCAGCCCTGCCAAGGACAAAGAGAGTACGGTCAAAAATGGAACGAATTAGGACTTTTCCAATCTGAGGACGGCGGTATGGTGGTAACTCCAGGGTAAAGGCAGAAGGAAGCCCCTTTAAAAGGGTATGGGACAAAATCCAGGAACATCCCAAGGTGGCAGTTACCCCTGCCAGGATTGCTGCAGTTAGGGTAAGGGCCGCTAAGAGAGAGCCAGCAGTCCCTTGAATTCTACTGATAAAAAATAGAGTAATCAGAGTAAATAAGGTGGGAAAACGGCCATTGCAGGGGACTAAGGAATTAGTCAGAATGGCAATCAGCCGTTCTCTGGGGGAGTCGATGATACGACAGCCGATAACTCCAGCAGCATTGCATCCAAATCCCATGGCCATAGTCAAGCATTGCTTTCCGCAGGCATGACATCGTTTAAAAGAACGGTCCATATGGAAGGCAACTCTTGGAAGATATCCGAAATCTTCTAACAAAGTAAACAGAGGGAAGAAAATAGCCATAGGAGGCAGCATAACAGAAATTACCCAGGCCAATACTCGGTAAACTCCATAGACCAAAGCTTGAACCAGAATCTTGGGAACCCTTAAAATCGTCAGAGAGAGGGCAAGTCTTTCCTCTAATGAAAAGAGCAAATTCCATAGAAGGCTAGAAGGGTAGTTCGCTCCAACCATGGTAATCCAAAATACTCCCATCAGTAGGAGCACCATGATAAAACTGCCTGTAAATGGTCCAGTAACAATGCGGTCAATCTGTTCTTCTTGCTTTCGATAGTTTGTTTTGGTGTAACGAACGGTTTCCTGTGCGAGATGCTTTGGTGAGAAATCCAGGCATTCATAGTGGTTTTGAGTATTCTCACAGTCCAGAATAACCTCTTTTAGATAGTCTAAATCTTCAGAACATCTGGCACAACAGGAGATTACAGGAATCTGCAATACATCTTGAAGAAGACCAAAATCAATTTCAATTCCCTTTTTCCATGCTTCGTCACATAGATTGATGCACAGAACCAGAGGAATTCCATTGTCTTTGATAGGAGATAAGGTTAGCACCTGTTTCAGCAGATGAAGTCCTCGCTCCACACAGGTGGCATCGCAGACTACAACCACAGCATCAGCTTCTCCAGAAGAAAGATATTGTTTGGTAATTTCCTCTTCTTTTGAATGAGTGTTAAGAGAATAGGTTCCAGGCAGGTCCACAAGAACACAAGACTTGCCATTGAACGAAAATTCTCCACTGGCAGATTCTACGGTTACACCGGACCAGTTTGCAGTATGCTGATGCATACCTGTCAGGCCATTAAAAATAGTACTTTTTCCTACATTGGGATTGCCGGCTAGAGCTACTACCATCTGATAATTATCCATGGCATCCCTCCCTGAAGTTTCATAAATCAGCCTTACGATTACTGTATGAAAAAGAAAAACAAAAAGTGCATAAGTGTTTCTTTTTTTTGATAAATGTGGTATACTAGGAAAGATAAAAGAAAGAAGCGGATTGAAGCAACGGTAGGAGGAAGGAGATATCTTTAGTATGTTAAATGTTTTGAAGAAAATTTTGCTTATGTTTGTAATATGTCTGTGCATGTCTGTGGGTGTAGCCCCAACAGCAGAAGCCGCAGCCCCTATACAGGCAGAGGCCCAGATAGTTCCAGAAGAACCAGCAGCAGAAAGTGCCGATTCAGAAGAAGGAGCATTTTTACTGATTCTTATGGGAGGAGCGCTTTTGATTATCTTATTTGCAGTGATTTCAGCCATGGCTACAGTGTCTGGCGCTATAAGCGTTGCAGTGAATATGGATGTGGATGGAGAATAAGATATTAAATTACCCTATTATTATTCAAGCACAAAGATACAAAAATTTTCATATGTCAGGAAAAAGGCCACATTTACTGAGAAAGCTCGATAAATGTGGTCTTTTTATATATTTAATCATGAATATTTTAAGGTTAAGGACTTTTCCTATGGCAGATTGAAATCGCCAGAAAAACAGATGTGTACTGTTTGGGATATTTAAAACAATAAGGAAAATTTAAACTTACATATGTCATTTGTTGACTCTTATAAGCAATTTAATGCGATACATTGGTCTGAACAAAAATTTCATTGATATTTTCTTCTCGTAGTCCGATGACTGCATTGCGCACTAAGTATGCTCTCATGCCACCCTTGCGTCCTTTTAAGACACAAGAAATTTCTTCATCAGGGATAAAGCCAAGGTCCTCTAAGCGTTCAGCCATACTTTTTTCGCTGGCAACCCAGACGACCTTGACATGCTCTCCCAAATCTATTTGACTCAATGGAAGTACCATAAAGAATTCACCAGAAAAGAAAGTACTTATGACTACCATATGCTAAAAAGAAATCGCATGTGATAGAATTATATATTACACTATCTAATCTTTCACTTTGAATATTTTGTCGATAATTATGATTAGGATTGTTCCCAAGACAAGTGTAGTGAGAAGTATAATGCCAATAAACCCTATCTGAACCATAAAACTATGGGAGGAATTCCAAGTATCATTGATACAGTAGAAGATACCTTCTGTATCAACATGATATTCTTCACATAAATCCTGAATATTTGCAAGGGCTTGACGATGAACCCCAGATTTTCTGCCTATGGGGAGGGTGATTTCCTTGCCTGCCTTCAGCTTTCTGGCATCTTCCTTGGGCATTTGTGCAAGAATATAGGATTGGTCAGGAAGTTGAAGAAGATAATATTCTCCGTATTCACCAAGTAAATCAAAAGCCGTGCGGGAAACTTCAGCCCGCTTTCTTTGGCCGCCTCGTCTGCTGGAGTTGGTGTAGGCAGAAATCCATGAGTAACGAACTCCAATTCCAGTGGAAATAATTCCAATGGGTTCTATTGTGACATAGGAGGTCTGCCAAGTGTCTTCCCATGTCTGGGCGTCGCTGATACGAGGAATATCGTCGCCTGCAGGCATTCCGATAAAATCTTCAGGAAGTCCATTTTCTGTCATTGCCAAGCTTACTGGCTCCTCCTTGCCTCGAAGTATGGATTCCACACTGATATTTTTTGCAAGAAAGATACCTACTACCAGGGCAATAATAACCGAGGCAAATTCTAATAGTTTCACAATCATCTTTTTCATGATTTGTTCTATCCTTTCTATCATCATTAATTAGGAATAAAGCCTCTTCCAGCGTTCAATGAAAGGCTGAAATGTTTCATAATCAAATATATAAGTGCTCTCCACAGTTTCTTCTCCTCGAACTTGAAGAAAATCTGTAATTTCTACCTGCTTTTGATTGCATTTTGGGCAGCAATAAACTTGTACCCAGCAGGCACGCCTCCCAGATGGAATCTGGCTTTTGTCTGAGATTGGCTGTATATGGGAAGCAAGATAATGCTCAGAGTCTTCATACTTAGTGCCAAAGGAAATAGGGAGCAGGAATAAATAAGGAGGCTCAGAAGTTTTGGAGGCAATTCCTTTACAATGTCTGCAAGAACATTTGCCTTTGGAACTAAGAAAGATGCTCCAGATAAACATGATACCCCATAGGATTGCAACAATAGCAAGACAGCCAAAAAGAATTTCTGGCAGGTAATAGGTCAAACTCATCTTTGACGGCCTCCTATAGCCTGTCTCTTGGCAGCTTCAAGAAGTTCTACAAAGGTATCAGCCTTGGATACAGCTTCGGCTCCAATGCCAGATTTCGTGCTGACAATTCTGTTGGTGAGCAGGGTGGGCATGGAGACTTTTTTGCCATCTAGGTAAAATACAAAACGGATTCCGGTCATTGCTGAGGCAATAGTGCGCATCCGGTCAATCCGTGAAGCATTAAAAATCTGAATTTTAAGAGGATTATAGGCAGAAATAAAACCAATCATTCCATTTTCGACATCTATGTATAGAATACCTCCCCTTCCTTTAAAAGAACTATTAAATTGATATGGAAGCTGATGGACTCCTTTGGCAGTTCGTTTTACAAAAAATGAAGTCAGATTTCCATATGCAATCATCATGATTAGAAAAAAACCTATCATAAGCATAAATATAACCGTCAAATTCAATAATACATCAATTCTGGTAATACTGTCCATAGCAATACATATGATAAGGGATATCAGAAAAGGTAGACCAACCTCTAACCCTAGAACAAGAAAGATAAAAAAGCTTCCAACTCGTTCAAATTTAGCAGTTTCATTTTTTTCCATACTCAATATAATACTCCTCTCTTTTTTCTAGAAAATAGCAGATAATTATAGAGTTTGATTTGATACGATTTGCTTTTAGATTCAAGCATAATGTCCAGGAACTCCATAAAAAAGTATAGCATTTTTTGCAAATAATTACAATCAATTATTATAAAGATTATTATGTTTTAAAAGTTAAAAAGGGCAAATTAACTGCTAATATTAATCATAAAAATCCAAACTTGCTATACTCAGACAAAGGATTTTTTATAGGATTTTGACATTTTGATTTAAGTGAAGTGTATTTGAAAACCGCTTTTTAGCAGATATATGTTACAATCTGCGAGAGGTTTGGTGCAAATGAAGGAGGTAGAAAAGTACAGAAGCCATATAGAATTAAAATGGAGAAAGAAACAAATTATAAAAATTTTAGCAGTCAAGGCTTGACACTGCTAACAATATATGTTATAGTTCTTATAGAACAAATAAAACAAATATATTAAATCATGTTCCAAAGGAGGAGCAGATATGAATATCAATAAATTTACGCAAAAATCCATAGAAGCAGTACAAAACTGCGAAAAGTTAGCCTATGAGCATGGCAATCAACAGCTAGAGCAGGAACATTTACTTTACAGTCTTCTGACTCTGGAAGACAGCTTGATACGCAAGCTTATTACTAAGATGGATATTTCAGCAGAGATGTTTACAAATGAGGCAGAGCAGGCAGTCAATCGTCTTACAAAGGTAAGCGGAGGCGGACAACTGTATGTCAGCAATGATTTGAATAAAGTCCTCATCAATGCAGAAGATGAGGCAAAGGCCATGGGGGACGAGTATGTTTCTGTAGAACATTTATTCTTATCCTTGATAAAGCAGCCAGATAAGACAATAAAAGAGATGTTTCGGCAGTATGGTATCAATCGAGAGACATTTTTGCAGGCCCTTACTACAGTAAGAGGAAATCAGCGGGTGGTCAGCGACAATCCAGAAGCTACCTATGATACTTTAGAGAAATATGGTTATGATTTAGTGGAGCGTGCCAGAAATCAAAAGTTGGACCCTGTGATTGGCAGAGATGGTGAGATTCGCAATGTTGTACGGATTCTGTCAAGAAAAACGAAGAATAATCCAGTGCTTATCGGAGAACCAGGCGTGGGAAAGACGGCTGTAGTAGAAGGATTGGCACAGAGAATTGTTCGAGGAGATGTCCCAGAGGGACTTAAAGATAAAAAGCTGTTTGCCCTTGATATGGGAGCACTTGTGGCAGGAGCAAAGTATCGAGGAGAGTTTGAGGAACGTTTAAAAGCTGTATTGGAGGAAGTGAAAAAAAGCGATGGACAGATTATCCTTTTTATTGATGAACTGCATACCATTGTAGGCGCAGGAAAAACAGAAGGTTCCATGGATGCAGGCAATATGCTTAAACCTATGCTTGCCAGAGGAGAGCTTCACTGTATTGGAGCTACTACCTTAGATGAATACCGAAAATATATTGAAAAGGATGCAGCTTTGGAACGGCGTTTTCAGCCTGTCATAGTGGAAGAACCTACAGTGGAAGATACGATTTCCATTTTAAGAGGTTTAAAGGAGCGATATGAGGTATTTCATGGCGTAAAAATTACGGACTCAGCTTTAGTATCTGCTGCTATATTGTCAGACCGTTATATTTCCGACCGTTTTCTGCCAGATAAAGCGATTGACTTAGTAGATGAAGCTTGTGCTATGATTAAGACAGAGCTGGATTCTATGCCTACCGAGCTGGATGAACTCTCCAGAAGAATTATGCAGATGGAGATTGAAGAGGCAGCTCTTAAAAAGGAGACAGACCGTTTAAGCCAAGATAGATTGGTAGATTTGCAGAAAGAACTGGCAGAATTGCATGATGATTTTTCTATAAAAAAGGCTCAATGGGAAAATGAAAAATCCTCGGTAGAAAAGCTTTCTTCATTAAGAGAAGAAATTGAGAATACAAACAGGGAAATTGCCCAGGCCCAACAAGAGTATGATTTAAACAAGGCGGCTCAGCTTCAGTATGGAAAGCTTCCTGAATTGCAAAAACAGCTTTTAGCAGAGGAAGAGAGAATAAAGACCCAGGATTTAAGCCTGGTACACGAAAATGTAACAGATGACGAGATTGCACGTATTATTTCCAGATGGACTGGAATTCCGGTATCAAAATTGACAGAAAGCGAGAGAAGTAAAACTCTGCATTTAGATGAGGTGCTGCATCGCCGAGTGGTTGGACAAGACGAAGGAGTGGAGAAGGTGACAGAAGCCATTATCCGTTCCAAAGCAGGAATTAAAGACCCAACCAAACCTATTGGCTCGTTTTTATTTTTGGGACCTACAGGTGTAGGAAAGACCGAGCTGGCAAAAGCTTTGGCAGAAAGTCTATTTGATGATGAGACCAATATGGTTCGCATTGATATGAGCGAGTATATGGAGAAGTATTCTGTTTCAAGGCTTATCGGGGCTCCTCCAGGATATGTAGGATATGAAGAAGGAGGGCAGCTGACAGAAGCAGTGAGAAGAAAGCCATATTCAGTTGTACTTTTTGATGAGATAGAGAAAGCACATCCTGATGTATTTAATGTATTACTGCAGGTGCTTGATGATGGAAGGATTACAGATTCACAAGGACGTACGGTAGATTTTAAAAATACTATACTAATTCTTACATCTAATATTGGTTCATCATACCTTCTTGATGGCATTACAGAAGATGGAAGTATAAGCGAAGATGCACAAGATATGGCAATGAGTGATTTGCGTGCAAGCTTCAGGCCGGAATTTTTAAACAGGCTGGATGAAATAGTTATGTTTAAACCACTGACTAAAGATAATATAAGTGGTATTATAAATATATTAATGGAAGAGTTAAATAAAAGGCTTGCAGATAAAGAGATTAAGGTACAGCTTACAGATGCAGCAGTAAAACTTGTGGCTGATGAAGCATATGAGCCAAGTTTTGGTGCACGTCCTTTAAAAAGATACCTGCAGAAGAATGTTGAAACACTTATGGCAAGGGAAATTCTTGGTGACAAAGTAAGGGCAGGTGATACAATAATAATTGATAATTTAGGAGGAAAGCTTGGAATAATGTAAATTACTAAAATCCTGAAGTTAAAATAAAGCCATCCATTGCTATATAAAGCAATAGATGGCTTTTGCCATGCTTTGTCCTGTAAAATCAACATTTACAAGAGTGTCCCTGATTGTAGAATATTTTATAAAAGATGCTTTAGTATACTTGTTATATTCAATATTTTCACCAAGAAGAATATCATTCATATAAGTACAGCCTGTAAATGTATATTGACCGATATCTTTAGCTCCACGTATATCTATATCTTCTTTAATGGCAGTATTGCCCATAAAAGCTTCATTTCCTATAGTTTCCACACTTGCTATAGAGACAATTTTTAAGCTGGTGCAGTTTGTAAAAGTTCCGTCATCTACTGTCTTTAAAGTATCTATAGAAATAACTTTTAAAAGCCTGGAAGCACCATTAAATGCATTATTTCCTATTCTGGACGCCCTGCCTGTTTCAATAAGCTGGATATCCTGCATATGGTTTGTGTCTTCGTCTGTGCTCCATGTAGGCAGATTGGTTATATCAAAATCAGGTATTTCACAATTACCAGTAAATTTTATCTCTCCAATATCATCACGGTATTCCCATTTATAATATCAGTATTTGCTGGGTTCCAAACTAAAATTTCATAATTCTGTTTCCATTCATATTTATCTGGGTTTTGTTCTTCCTCCGTTTTATATTTTTTTGTTCCGGTTCAGCCATTTTCCCAGCCTTGGGATTCTTCGGTTTTAAATATTGCCAGTCCGCTATTATCATTCTTAGTTCCATTTTCATATAAAGAAGTATTTTCTGCAATAAGACAGTCTATAAGAGAAGCATAAGCCACTCCATGTTATGTAAAAGATGGTGTATTACCATAAAAAAGAAGTTTAGTTATTGAAGAATTACGGTAAACAGCATACTTCTCCAAAGTTGTTACAGATGCAGGAAATCTCAGTTCTGATAAAAGTTGTAAAGTGTTGATGTGGATTATTTATGATTTTTTTCAAGGCACTCATTGATAATCAGCTTTTGTACTCTGTCTTTAAAGGTTTTGTCAGTGTCTTTAATGAAATGTACTTTGACGGTATAAGTGGTATTCCCCAACTTTCGCTTGAAACTGTGGGGCTGTTGCCCGTTTCTGGTTTCTGCCATATTCTCTGCTCTTTTGCAATAAAATAGAGCGCATAGGCTTTTCTATACGCTCTGACGCTGTGTTACTTATTCAGTTGTGATTGTGGTAAT